>SLDB01000108.1 GCA_007125475.1 Nitriliruptoraceae bacterium
GCTGCGTCCGGGTCGTTTCGACCGGCAGATCGTCGTCGACCGCCCCGACCTCGTCGGGCGCGAGACGATCCTGGAGGTGCACTGCAAGGGCAAGCCGCTCGCTGACGACGTCGACCTGTCGGTGCTGGCACGGTCCACCCCCGGGTTCACCGGCGCCGATCTGGCGAACCTCGTCAACGAGGGGGCGCTGCTGGCCGCCCGGCAGGGCAAGGACGAGATCGGGATGACTGAGTTGCAGGAGTCGATCGAGCGGGTGATCGCCGGCCCGGAGCGTCGCACCCGGCTGATGAGCGACGACGAGAAGCGCACCGTCGCCTACCACGAAGCCGGTCACGCGATCGTGGGCCACGCCCTGCCGAACGCCGACCCGGTGCACAAGATCACGATCATCCCGCGCGGCCAGGCCCTGGGCTTCACGATGCAGCTCCCGACGGAGGACAAGTACCTCATCGCCCGCGGTGAGCTCATCGACCGGCTCGCGGTGATGATGGGCGGGCGCGTCGCCGAGGAGTTGAAGGTCGGCGACATCACCACCGGTGCCGGCGACGACATCAAGAAGGCCACCGCCACCGCCCGGGAGATGGTGACCCAGTACGGGATGTCGTCACGCCTCGGCCCGATCACCCTCGGCCAGGCGGACTCCCAGCCGTTCCTCGGTCGCGACTTCGGTCATCAGCCCGACTACTCAGGCCAGGTGGCCTACCAGATCGACCTGGAGGTCCGGGCCCTCCTCGACGAGGCGCACGACGAGGCCCTCGAGATCCTCGTCGAGAACGACCACGTCCTGGAGGACCTGGCGAACCGGCTCCTGGACGTGGAGACGGTCGACGGCGCGCTCCTCGCCGAGGTCTTCGCCCCGGTCCGGCACCGCCCGAGCCGCGCGTTGCTGGCACCGACCGAAGCCGACGACCCGGCGGTGGTGATCGAGCGGCTCCGCCGCCGGATCGGTGACGAGGAGCACGCCAACGGGCACGGCAACGGCAACGGCGCCGACGGGGACGCCACCCGACGCGCGGAGCGCGGCTCGACTTCCTCGTGAGGCCGGCCCCGCAGCGGGGACAACAGGAGGGCGTCGACGTGGACGACGACACGCACCCGCACCCAGCGGTCACCGGCCCGCTCCCGGATCGGGTCGACGACGACGGTCGGGGCAACACCGTGGAGTCGAACCGGCGCGTGGAACACGTCACCGGCGTCGCTCCCGAGCGGGCCTTCGACCACGACAAGATCCGGGCCGCGGTGCGGATGTTGTTCGAGGCGATCGGTGAGGACCCGGACCGGCCCGGGATCGCCGACACGCCGGACCGGGTGGCCCGGGAGTTCGACGAGATCTTCGCCGGGCTCCTCGTCGACCCGGCCGAGGTGCTGTCGGTGAGCTTCGACGAGGCCTACGACGAGATCGTGATGATGCGCGACATCGCGTTCCACTCGATGTGCGAGCACCACCTGGTCCCGTTCGCCGGATCGGCCCACATCGCCTACCTCCCCAACGAGGCCGGCCAGATCACCGGTCTCTCCAAGCTCGCCCGTCTCGTCGACGTCTGTGCCAAGCGACCCGGGTTGCAGGAACGCATGACCGCGACGATCGCCGACACCCTCGAGCGGGCCCTCGAGCCACGTGGGGTGATGGTCGTCATCGAGGCACGACACCTGTGCATGGAGATGCGGGGGATCCGCAAGCCTGGCGCGGAGACGGTGACCTCGACGGTCCGTGGGAAGTTCCGGGACGACCCCAAGACACGGAGCGAAGCGCTCACCCTGCTGCGGCGGTGATCGTCGTGGACGGGGTCCGTGGATACTCACCGGGGGCGGCGACGCCGCGTGTACGGGTCGTGGACGCCGTACCGCGCCGGTGGGGTGAGGGTGCCGAGGTGCCGGACGACGTCGTGCTGCACGTCGTGCTCTCCGGGGTCAGGGACCCGGAGCACCTCGTCGGTGCGTTGCCCGGGTGTGCGCGGTTGTCGCACGGTCGGCTCGAGGTCGTGGCGACGCGCTCGGCGCTCCTGGCCGCCGCGGCCGCAGTGGCCGGGCCGCCCGCCGACGCCGTCGCGGGGAGGGCCGACAACGACCGTGGTGGTGTCGGCGGTTGCCACGACGGGCTGACGGGCGCGCTCGACGCCGCCGTCGCCGCCTGGTACGGCGCTCCGGACGACGTGCACACCCCGGCCGGGGTGTTGCGCACCTCCCGTGCCCCGGTGGTCATGGGTGTGCTCAACGTCACCCCCGACTCGTTCTCCGACGGCGGTCGGGCCTACACCGGCCCGGACCACCCTGAACGGGCGATCCGGGCCGGAGAGGCGTTGATCGCCGCCGGCGCCGAGGTCGTCGACGTCGGGGGGGAGTCGACCCGCCCCGGATCCCGACCGGTCGACGTCGACCACGAACTGGCCCGGGTCGTCCCGGTCGTCTCCGCGTTGGCGCGTCAGGTCGTGGTCTCCGTCGACACCACCAAGGCGGCGGTGGCCCGGGCGGCGGTCGACGCCGGCGCCGGGATCGTCAACGACGTCTCGGCCGGGAGGTTCGACGCACAGATGTGGCCGACCGTGGCCGAGCTCGGGGTCCCCTACGTCCTGATGCACATGCAGGGTGAGCCGCGGACCATGCAACGCGCGCCGCGGTACGACGACGTCGTCGCCGAGGTCTTCGACACCCTCGCCGAGGGCCTCGCGGGCCTGCGGGCGGCCGGCGTCCCCGAACACCGCGTCCTGGTGGACCCCGGGATCGGGTTCGGCAAGACCGTGGCGCACAACCTCGCCCTCCTCGACGGGGTGCGCGAACTCACCTCGTTGGGTCGACCGGTGGTGATCGGGGCGTCGCGGAAGAGCTTCATCGGCGCGGTGACCGAGGTCGACGACGTCGACGACCGCCTGGCCGGGTCGTTGGCGGTGGCCGCGGCCAGCGCCGCTGCGGGCGCCTCGGTGATCCGTGCCCACGACGTCGCCGACACCGTCGCCGCCGTTCGCACCGCGGCGGCGATCGCCACCGCTCGACGCGGTGATCGGGGCCGGCGATGAGTCCGTGGGAGCTCGGCGGACCCCCCGGCGACCGGGTCACCCTCCGTGGGATCGAGGTGTTCGCCCGTCACGGGGTCCTCGCGCACGAACGCGAGCTCGGCCAACGCTTCGTCGTCGACGTCACGGTGTGGCTGGACACCGCCGACGCGGCCGCGACCGACGACCTGACCCGAACCGTCGACTACGGGGAGCTCTCCGGCGCCGTCGCCGAGGCGGCCACCGACCCACCGGCCGCGCTGATCGAGACCGTCGCTGGCCGCGTCGCCGACGTCGCGCTGGCCCGTGATCGCGTGACGGAGGTCGAGGTGACCGTGCACAAGCCCGGCGCCCCGCTCCCGGTCACCGCCGCCGACGTCGCCGTCACCGTGCACCGGAGCCGCTGATGGCGGTCACCGTCTGGCTCTCGCTCGGTTCGAACGTCGGTGACCCACTCGACACCCTCACCGCTGCGGTGTACGCCCTCGACGACGTCGACGGCTTCGCCGTCGACGAGGTCTCCGGGGTGTACCGGACGGCGCCGTGGCCCCCGGAGGGTGATCCCGGCCACGTGCCGCAGGAGGAGTTCCGCAACCTCGTCGTCCGCGGCGTGACGACGTGTGGGCCCTACGACCTCCTCGACGAGATCCAGCTCATCGAGGCGGCGTTCGGGCGTGACCGGGCCGCCGAGGTGCGGTGGGGTCCCCGGACGCTGGACGTCGACATCCTGCTGTACGGGGACACCGTCCTCGACGCCCCCCGGCTGACGCTCCCGCACCCGCGGCTCGCGGAGCGCGGGTTCGTCCTCGTCCCGCTCCTGGAGGTCGCCCCGGGTGGTGCGCTCCCGGACGGTCGACGCTTCACCGCGTTGCTCAACGACCTCGCGCCGCTGGACGGGATCGAGCTCGACGTCCGCCTCGACGACGTCCCGACCCACCACCTGGCCCGACCCGAAGGCCCACGGGGTCCGGGGCCGAGCAGCACCCGTCCCGGCTTCGACGCCGACGTGGATGGCGGATGAGTCGGGTCGCCGTGATCGGACCCGGGCGGCTGGGGACGCTCACCGCCGTGGCCTGCGTCCGGGCCGGGCACCGGGTGACGGCCGTCGCCGGTGGTCGGGCCGATGCCCGCGCCAGGCTGCGGGAGCTCGTCGCCGGTGTCCGCGACACCGACGGACCGGCGGCCGCAGCCGCGCACGCGGACCTCATGGTCCTGGCGGTCCCCGACGACGCCGTCGCCGCC
>SLDB01000268.1 GCA_007125475.1 Nitriliruptoraceae bacterium
AACTCCTCCTCGCGGGCGAGCTCCTGCGGGTCGACGCGCAGCCGCTGGATCGCCGCGGGGTACGCCCCCTGCAGGATGATCGAGGCCACCACCAGCAGCGCCACCGCCGCCCCGGGCAGGAGGAACCCGGCGCGGCGCAGGCTGACCAGCACCAGCACGATCGCGATCACCGACACGCCCATCAGCAGGTACAGCGCCGGCAGCTCGGCGTTGACGTCGGTGTAGGACGCCCCGGTGACGGTGCCCCGCGGCGAGTAGTTCAGGTTGTAACGGTCCAGCCAGTACCCCCAGGCGCGGACCGCCAGGATCAGCGCCAGCAGCACCCCCAGGTGGGCCTTCACCGACGGCAGGATCTTCTCGCCCTCGGCCTCCGGACGGATCCCGCCCAGCAGGTAGTGCGCCCCACCGGCCAGCAGCGCGGTGAGGATCAGCGAGGTGAACAGCCACCCCTGCACCAGCTGCAGGAACGGGAGCTGGAAGAGGTAGAACCCGACGTCGGTGTCGAACTGCGGGTCGGCGATACCGACCTCGCCGCCGTTGAGGAACAGCAGCCAGGACTCCCAGCCGGCGCTGAGCGCCAGCCCCGAAGTGGCGCCGAACACCAGCGCGATCGCGATGATGATCAGCGGCAGGTAGGGGTCGGCCATCTCGCGGTAGCGCTGGATCTGCGCCTGCTGCGGCGAGGACGGCACGGTGAACGGCCGCAGGCGCCGGGCCAGCAGCAGGTTCACCGCGATCAGCACCGTCAGGATCAGCCCGAAGCCCAGACCCAGCAGGATCCGGGTCGAGAGCACGGTGGTGAACACGTCACGGAACCCGCGCTCGGAGAACCACCAGAAATCGGTGGCCAGCACCGCGATCCGGTTCGCACTGAACAGCAGCAGCAGTATGCCCAGCACCACGACGGTGCCGAGCCGACGGCGGAGGAGGTCGCCCACGTCGGTCCTTCGAATAGGCCTTGAGGTACGGCTGGTGGCGTGGTGGGGCGTGCGGTCGCCGGGAGCGCCACCGCCGGATGCCGGTGACCGACCGTGACCCGCCTCACGGACCCGCCAGACACGAGGCTACCCAGGCACCCACGATGGTGCCCACTCGGACACCGTCTCCGCGCGCGCTCAGCCGGCGGCCAGCACCTCGGAACGCTCGGGGGTGCGCCCATCGCGCAGCGCCCGCAGCGCCTCGACGGCCTGGCCCAGGTCGTCGACCGGGACCAGCAGCACGTCCTCGCCGACCACCGCCCGGCGGGCCTCGGCGAGGTTGGCCCGCGGCAGCACGAACACCTCGGCGGGGGGCCCGCCGATCCCGGTGGTCACCCCGGCCAGCTTCTGGGGCACCCCGCCGACCGCCCCGACCTCGCCGTCGGCGGTGACGGTCCCGGTCCCGGCGACGACCCGGCCGTCGAGGAGGTCCTCGGCCTGAAGCAGCTCGACGATCGCCAACGCGAACACCAACCCCGCCGACGGGCCGCCGACGACCCCGGTGTCGATCTCGACGTCGACGGGCAGCTCCAGCTCGGTGACCAGCAGCACCCCCAGGTAGGCGCGCTCGGGGTCGTCGGGGGCGGCGCCCGCGGTGACCTCGAGCTCACGGCTCGCCCCGTCCTCGCCGCGCAGGGTCAGGGTGAGGACCTCGCCGGGGGTGCGGGCCGAGACCGCCTCGACCGCGTCACGGCTCTCGGCCACCTCGACGTCGTCGACGGCGGTGACCACCTCACCGACCTCGACCGCTTCGGCGGCGGTGTCCTCGGCGTGGCCCACGACCCGGGCGCCCTCGCCGGGGAGCTGGTGGCCGAGGTGGCGCAGTGCCGCGACGGTGGCCACCAGCTGGCTCTCGGCCATCGCGGCGGCGTTGCGTTCGGTGGTGTCCTCGCGGTCCTCGTCGACCGGGAACACCGCCTCGCGGGGCACCACCTCGGTCACCGCCGAACCCCGCCAACGCGCCCACTCCCACCAGCCGAGGTCCTCGTGCACCGCGATGGTGGTCATGCGCAGCTCACCACCGGCCGGTGGGTGCACGGTGGTGCCGTCGACGGTGACCAACGGCAGCGCGTCCTCGCTGGGGCCCGGCTGGACGGCGACCTGGCACGCCGGCTGGGCGGCGAGCACGTCACACGGCACCGCACCCCGGCCGACGGCGAAGAACCCGGCGGCCACGACGAGCGCGACGACGGCGGCGACCCCGAGGCGACGCACCCGGTTGTCCTCCCCTGTCCACAACGGGCGCCTGACCACCCGTCACCGGCGCCGTACGGTATCCGTGCACACGACGAAGGCGGAGACGATGGCCGAGCACCCGGCACACGGCGACGACGACCCGTTCGCCGAGCTCCCCGACGAGCTCAAGGCGATGCTCGAGCAGCTCGGCGGCCCCGAGGCGCTCGAGGAGGCCTCCCGGCAGCTGTCGGCGCTGTTCGGCGCCGGTGGGGCGGCGATGCCGGGGTTCACCGCCCCCGGAGCCGCACCGCAGGGGCCGGTCGACTGGCGGACCGCCACGCATGTGGCGCTGCAGCTGGCCGCCGAGGGCGACCGTGCCCCGACCCCGGCCGAGCGCCGCACCTTCGAGGAGGCGTTCGCCCTCGCCGAGCACTGGCTCGACGCCACCCCGCTGCCCTCGCCACCCGACGCCGGCCACGTCGTCGTCGGCTCCCGGCAGGAGTGGGTGAACGCCGCCGTCGAGGCGTTGAAGCCGCTGGTCGAACCGGTCGCCAAGGCCGCCACCGACGCGATGATCGCGATGGCCCGCGAACAGCTCGACGAGCTCGGTGACGCCGGGGCGCAGGAGCTGATCGGCGACGTCGAGGGGCTGCCCCCGCAGCTGGCCGGGGTGTTCGAGCAGTTCCTGTCGTCGGACCCCGCCGCGATGCTGCGGCCCGCCGGGGCCTCGCTGGCCGGGTTGCAGGCCGGGCAGGTGATCGGCCAGCTCGCCCGTCAGCTCTACGGCCAGTACGACCTGGGGCTGCCCACCGCCCCCCGCGGCGCCGCCCACCACCTGGCGGTGAACGTCGCCGAGGACTTCGAGGGCTACGACCTCGACGCCACCGAGGTCGCGATCGTGCTGGGGCTGACCGAGGCCGCCCACCGCCGGCTCTACCACGCGATCCCCTGGCTCGAGGCCCACATCGCCTCGCTGGTGGCCCGGTTCGCCTCCGGCACCGTCGTCGACCGCTCGCGGCTCGAGGAGCTCACCAACGAACTGACCAGCGGCGTCGACCCGGAGGACCCCGATTCGCTGCGCGAGGCGATGGAACGCGCCAGCACGTTCCGCCTCGAACCCACCGCCGAGCAGCAGCGGGTGCTGCACCGGCTGCAGGGGGTGCTGTGCCTGGTCGGGGCGTGGGCGCGCCGCGAGGTCGACCGCGCCGTCGAGGGGCGGCTGCCGTCGCTGCCGCGGATCCAGGAGGTCCTGCGGCGCCGGCGCGCGACCCGCGGCGACGGAGAACAGTTGCTGGCGACCCTGCTGGGGCTTGACCTCAAGCCCGCCGACGAGGGACTCGGCGAGTCGTTCGTCGAGCAGGTCGAGGACGCCCTCGGCGAGGACGGCCTGCACCGCGCCCTGGCCCACCCGGAGAACCTCCCCAGCGGCGAGGAGCTCGCCGACCCCGGCGCGTGGCTGGCACGGATGGCCGCCGACGACGACGTCCCCGACGACGCCTCGGCGTTGTTCGGCGACCTCGGCGACGCCCCGCGGGAGGCCAGCGCCGAGGAGCGCGGCCGTAGCGACGAAGAAGGTGACGCCGGCGACGGGGAGGCCGGCGGAGATGCCGGCGGAGACTCCGGCGGAGACACCGGTCCCAACCCGCCGGGAGACCGGGGCGGCCCGGGCGCATAGCAGACCGACGGGCTGGTCCGCCGACCGGGTCCATCGACGTGCGAGGCTCGCACGGACGCGAGCGGGTACCCCGAGATTCTGCTTTCCCACAGGGTGTGGAGCACCTGTGGACCGCCCCGGCACCCCACGCCCCCCGTGAGCAGGGGGGATACACGGATGTGACACCTCGCGGCGCGGATCCGCCGTGCGCCGTCCACACCTCGTCCACACCCACCCACGGGGTTGTCCACAGAAGATGTGGACAACCCGGTCGACGCGGGTGCCCCCGACTCGTAGTGTCGGTGGTGCGAGGTCCCCAGTCACCGTCGTACGCCGCGCCCCACGGGGAAGGGGGCGCGACACGCGATCCGGTGCTGGGGACCTGGCATGTCCGGGGTCATCCGTCAGCC
>SLDB01000254.1 GCA_007125475.1 Nitriliruptoraceae bacterium
TACGCCGCCGGCGGGTACTACGACGAACGTGGACCGGAGGGCCTCGCCGACGAGCTCCGCGGCTACCGCGACCTCGGGGCCGACCACGTCAAGATGAAGATCGGGGCCGACCTGGCCCTGGATCGTGAACGCGTCGCGGCCGCCAGCGAGGTCGTCGATGGCCCCGGCCGCCTCGCCGTCGACGCCAGCGGCAGCCTCGACCACCGCGCCGCGCTGGCCTACGCCGAGATGCTCGAACCCTTCGAGCTGCTGTGGTACGAGGACGCCGGCGATCCGTTGGATTTCGAGATCCAGGCCGCCCTGGGCGAGGCCTACCCCGGCCCGATGGCGACCGGGGAGAACCTCTTCGCGTGGGAGGAGGTCCGCAACCTGCTGCGCTACGGACGTATGCGACCGGACCGTGACTACCTCCTCGTCGATCCGGCGCTGTGCTACGGGCCCAGCGAGTACGCCCGGATCGTCTCCGAGGCGTCGGCGTTCGGGTTCTCCCGGCAGCGTTTCCTGCCACACGGCGGCCACCAGCTGTGCCTGGCGATCGCGGCCGGGCTCGGGCTCGGCGGGACCGAGTTGTACCCGGGCGTGTTCAAACCGATCGGTGGTTTCGGCGATGACGTGCGGGTCATCGACGGGCATGTCCCGGCGAGTACCGCCCCCGGGCTCGGCGTCGAGGAGAAGTCCGACCTCTGGGACGTGCTGCGGCACGTGTGAGGCAGCCCGGGTACGTCGGCCGGCTGAGCCCACGCACGCACCACGACGCCGCCGCCGCCCGTCGCTCTGCGGCGAGGACCGTCACACATCCGTAGCCGTTCGCCGACCACCGCCCGAACACGGGTGTTGCCGACCGCACCCATCCGTTGCTGACACGAACCGTGACGGCGTCGTTGACCGCCTCGTGCCGGGGGCCTAGCGTCGATCGCCGGGGACGGCGCAGGCGCGGTCGTGCCTCGCACGACGGATCCGCCGCACGACGCCGTGCGTACCGGCGGGCCATCGACGTCGTCCGTGTGGGACGATCCGGCACGTCACCTGTGGTGGGAGGGACCGTGAAGCTGCGTGAGGCGATCGCCGAGGTGTTCCTCCGCGAAGGTGTGTCGACGCTGTTCACCCTGATGGGTGACGGCAACATGGACTGGTCGGTGGACATGGACCGCCGGGGAACCCACCTCGTCCACGCACGCCACGAGCACGCCGCGGTCGCGATGGCCGACGGCTACGCACGGGCGTTGCCCGGCGAGGTCGGGGTCGCCTCGGTCACCCACGGCCCCGGGGTGACCCAGCTGGGGACGGCGCTCGCCGTAGCGGCGCGGAACCGCACCCCGATGGTCGTGTTCGTCGGCGACACCGCGATCGACGCGGCCTACCACGTCCAGGAGTTCGATCCCGGACCGTTCGTGCGTTCCACCGGCGCAGAGATCGTCGAGGTGCGCACCGTCGGGCAGGCACTCACCGACACCCGCGAGGCGTTCCGACGTGCCCGTGTCGATTCGTCCCCGGTGGTGCTCAGCATCCCGGTGGATCTGCAGGAGACCGAGGTCGGTGACGACCTCGAGGCGTTGGTGCCGCCCCCGCTCACCCCGCGCGTCGATGCGATCCCGGCCCACCCCGACGCCGTGACCGAGGTCGCCGACCTCCTCGAGGGGGCCGAGCGACCCGTCATCGTGGCCGGGCGCGGGGCGAAGCTCGCCGGGGCGAAGGACGCGATCGTCGCCCTGGCCGAACGCACCGGAGCCCTGCTGGCGAACTCCCTGGAAGCGATCGGGATCTTCGACGGCGAGGACGCCGACATGGGGGTCTGTGGTGGGTACACCCACCGCGACAACCGGCCCGTCTTCGCCCGTGCCGACCTCGTGATCGGGGTCGGAGCCCGGATGGGCCGGTTCACCACCGACGGTGCGAAGCTGTTCGGCGACGCCCACCGGGTGCAGATCGACCTCGACCCGGTCGGCTACGTCGAAGGGATCGAGGTCGCTGACACGTACGTCCGTGGCGACGCCCGGCTCACCGTGGAAGCGATCGACGCCGAACTCGATCGGCGTGGCGTGACGTCACGCACCGGGTTCCGCACCGCCGAGGTGCTCGCCGCGATCGCCGACCGGACCCCCGACGTCGAGATCCACGATCCGGCCCTCGAGGAGGGCACGCTCGACCCTCGGCACGTCGCCGCCGAGGTGAATCGCCTCCTCGGCGACGACGCCCTCGTCGTCCTCGCCTGCGGGCACTTCTGGTACTTCCTCATCTCGGAGTTCTCCGGGCGGGGTGCCGAGTCGTACGTGATGGCCTACCACTTCGCCGCCATCGGTCAGGGCATCTCCACCGCGATCGGGGTCGCGGTCGCCAGGCCCGACAAGCGCGTGGTGCTGTTCGAGGGTGACGGCAGCTTCCTGATGCACGTCCAGGAGCTCGAGACGATCCGTCGCCAGGGCATCGAGGTCCTCAGCGTGCTGTTCAACGACGGCGCGTACGGGGCGGAGGTCCACAAGATGAGCGCCTACCGCGGCGACGGCTCACCGGCGGTGTTCGGCCGCCCTGACCTCGCCGCGATCGCCGAAGGGTTCGGGGTCACCGGTCACACGGTGACCGCACTCGACGAGCTCGCCGGACCGATGAAGGCCTTCGACGCCACCGGTGAGAGCGCCGTGATCGACGTACACACCTCGGTGACGGTGATCTCGGAGAGTTACCGCCGCCTGCACCACGGGGAAACCTGAGAAGGCCTGGTGCCGGCCGGCGACCCCGGGCCGGCGGCCCGTGTGTGAGGGCCACCGTCGCGCCGCCACCGGCACTGCCCGAGCACTCCCCTGCTGAACACCACGACCTCGGAGCACCCCATGGACCTCGCCCTCGCCGGACGCACCTTCCTCGTCACCGGTGGCAGCGCCGGGATCGGGCTGGGCACGGTGCGGCGCCTCGTCACCGAAGGCGCGAACGTCGCTGCCTGCGCCCGCGGGGAAGACACCCTGCGCGCCGCCCTGACCGAGGTCGATCCGTCCGGTGAACAGACGCTGGCGGTGCCGATGGACATCACCGCCGACGGCGCGACCGATGACCTGGTGGCGGCGGCCCGGGACCGGTTCGGGCGGATCGACGGGGTGGTGAACAACGCGGGGACCTCGCTGCGCACCCCGTTCGACGAGATCGATCAGTCGACCTGGGACGAGGACATGGGGCTGAAGCTCTTCCCGGCGATGCGGCTGGTCCAGGCGGTCCGCGGCGAGATGCGGGAGCGTGGGGACGGCGCGGTGGTCAACGTCCTGTCGGTCCAGGGCAAACACCCGCCGGCGGGGTCGATGCCGACGTCGGTGACCCGCGCCGCCGGCCTGGCGATGACCAAGGCGCTGTCGAAGGAGCTGGGCCCGGACGGGATCCGCGTCAACGCGGTGTGTGTCGGGATCATCAAGTCGGCACAGATCGACCGTCGTTGGCAGGCCGAAGCCCCCGAACTCGACCGCGACACGTGGTACCGGCAGAACGCGGAGAAGCGCAACGTCCCGTTGGGGCGCGGCGGGGAACCCGACGAGGTGGCGGCCGTGATCGCCCTGCTGCTCAGCCCGACGGCCGGCTACACCACCGGCGCCGCCGTGAACGTCGATGGCGGCGTCTCCGCGGTGACCTGAGCCGGCCCGCGCCCTTGCGCAACGCCCTGTGCACCGCACCCACACGACGACCCCACACCCGCCCCTCGACGGGCCCGCGTGACCGCAGGCCCGGACGACCGAGCCACTAGGGAGCCACCATGCTGTTCGCCGTGATCAGCCAACCGGTGCCGACGCGCCCGTCGACCGTGACCGACCATCGCCAGGCGTTCTGGCGGTGGGCCGAACCGCTCCTGGCCGACGGGACGATGCAGGCCGCCTACCCGCGGATCCCGCGTGGTGTGGTGGCGATCTTCGACGTCCCGTCCAACGAGGAGCTGCACCGGCACCTGACCGCGTGGGCCGAACTGGTCCCTGCGGAGTTCGAGGTGCTCCCGTTGGTCGACCAGACGGCCGCGAAGGAGGCGCTGACCCGGACGCCGTAGACACCGTCGGCGACACCGTCCACCGTGCCTGGCGTCGGGGCGACACCGTGCCGAACCGCTAGCGAGTCGAGCCGACGACCTCACGTGAGGAGTCGGAGGAGGAGCAGGAGATGCAGGACCCGAACGAAGGTGGGGTGATCCTCGTGGTCACCTATCGCGCCGCCAGCGGCAACGAGGTCAAGGTCGCCGAGA
>SLDB01000221.1 GCA_007125475.1 Nitriliruptoraceae bacterium
GAGTGCACGGCGACACCGGCGAGCCACTCGGTGCCGGGGCCGTGGGCGTCGAACACGACGTCGACGGTCCCGGCCGCGACCCCCTGCCGGGAGGTGTTCGCGATCGAGAACGGCCGGCGCAACAGGGTCTGCGCCCCGCCGACGGCGATCTGGACGAACTGCCCGGGCTCGGCCCGTTCGGCGATCTCCCGAGCGGCGAACGAGAGCCGCCAGTACGCCCCCTCACGGCTGCGGGCGACGACCTCACACGTCGCCTGGACCGGGCCGACCTCACGGCCCCGGACGACACCGGCGCGGACCGGCCTCACGACGCGGCCTCATGGGCGGAGGGATCGGGGGTGTCCAGCGCGGCCAGCAGCGCCGCCTGGTACTCCTGCAGCGAGCGGACCTGCAACGGTCCGCGCTGCAACGCCTCGATCCCCTGGATCGCGGCGAGGATCCCCGACATCGTGGTGATGCACGGCACCCCGTTGGTCACCGCCGCCTGGCGGATCTCGTAGCCGTCCCCGCGGGTCCGCGACCCGAACGGGGTGTTGAGGACGAGCCCCACCTCGCCGCCCTCGATGAGGCGGAGGATCTCGTCGCTGCCGGTGGAGACCTTCTCGACCACCGCGACGGGGATCCCGGCACGGGCCAGGACGTCGGCGGTGCCCTGGGTGGCCACCACCTCGAAACCGAGGTCGAGGAGACGCTTCACCGGGAACACGATCGCGCGCTTCTCCCGGTTCGCCACCGAGACGAACACCCGGCCGGCGGTCGGCAGCACCATCGACCCGGTCCCGGCCTGCGACTTCGCGAACGCCGCCCCGAACTCGGCGTCGATCCCCATCACCTCACCGGTCGAACGCATCTCCGGGCCCAGCAGGGCGTCGACCCCGGGGAACCGGTCGAAGGGGAGCACCGCCTCCTTCACCGCCACGTGCGGCGGCCGCGGCCCGGTCACCGCGTCGTGCAGCGGCAGGTGGCCGTCGGAGCGAAGGTCGGCGAGGCGCTCTCCGGCCATCACCCGGGCGGCGACCTTGGCCAGCGCCACCCCGGTCGCCTTCGAGACGAACGGCACGGTGCGTGAGGCCCGGGGGTTGGCCTCGATGCAGAACAGCACGTCGTCCTTGATCGCGTACTGCACGTTCAGCAGCCCGCGGACGTGCAGCCCCTCGGCGATCCCGCGGGTGATCCGGCCGATCTCGGCCTCCTGTTCCCGACCGAGGGTGAGCGGAGGCAGGACGCACGCCGAGTCGCCGGAGTGCACCCCGGCCTCCTCGATGTGCTCGAGGATCCCGCCGATGAACAGCTCGTCGCCGTCGTACACCGCATCGACGTCGATCTCGATCGCCCCCTCCAGGAACCGGTCGACGAGGATCGGCTGGTCGGGGGCGGCGCTCACCGCCTCGGTGAGGTAGCGCTGCAACCCGGCGTCGTCGTACACGATCTGCATCGCACGCCCGCCCAGGACGTAGGAGGGACGGACCAGCACCGGGTAGGCGACGCGCTCGGCGACGTCGCGGGCCTCGTCGAAGGACCGGGCGATCCCCCCGGGGGGCATCGCGACCCCCAGCTCGTCCATCAACGACCCGAACCGCCCACGGTCCTCGGCGGCGTCGATCATGTCCGGCGAGGTCCCCCACACCGGGACCCCGGCGGCCTCGAGCTGCCGGGCGAGCTTCAGCGGGGTCTGGCCGCCGAGCTGCACCAGCACCCCGACCGGCTGTTCGCGGTGGACGACCTCGAGGACGTCCTCGATCGTGAGCGGCTCGAAGTAGAGGCGGTCGGCGGTGTCGTAGTCCGTCGAGACCGTCTCCGGGTTGCAGTTGATCATCACCGTCTCGTAGCCGGCCTCCTGCAGGGCGAACACGGCGTGGACACAGCAGTAGTCGAACTCGACCCCCTGCCCGATCCGGTTCGGCCCGGAGCCGAGGACGATCACGCGTTCGCGTTCGCCTTCCCGGACCTCGTCCTGCTCGGCGTAGGTCGAGTAGTGGTACGGGGTGAACGCCTCGAACTCGGCGGCGCAGGTGTCGACGGTCTTGAACACCGGCCGGATCCCGCGGGCGTGACGGTGGGCACGGACCGCGTCCTCGTCGGTGGCCAGCAACCCGGCGAGCTGGGCGTCGGAGAAGCCGTCCTGCTTCGCGGCGATCAACACGTCGTCGGTGATGGCCGAGAGCCGCTCGTACCCACGCAGCTGGCGGCGGCGTTCGACGAGCTGCAGCAGCTGGTCGGTGAACCACGGGTCGTACCCGGTGAGCTCACTGACGCGTTCGACGCTCCAACCGCGGGTCAGCGCCTCGTCGACGGCCTCGATCCGCTCGGCGGTCGGACGCGTGAGCTTCTCGGTGAGCGCCTCGTCGTCGATCGCCAGCGGCGGCCCGGACCCGAACCCGACCCCGCCGTCCTCCCGGGAGCGCAACGCCTTGTTCAGCGACTCCTTGAAGGTGCGGCCCATCGCCATCACCTCACCCACGGACTTCATCCGGGTGGTGAGGGTGTCGTCGGCGCCGGAGAACTTCTCGAACGCGAACCGGGGGATCTTGGTGACGACGTAGTCGATCGCCGGCTCGAAGGCGGCCCTGGTCTCCCGGGTGATGTCGTTCGCGATCTCATCAAGCGAGTACCCGATCGCGAGCTTCGCCGCGATCTTGGCGATCGGGAACCCGGTGGCCTTCGAGGCCAGCGCCGAGGACCTCGAGACCCGCGGGTTCATCTCGATCACGACCATCCGCCCGGTGGCGGGGTCGACGGCGAACTGCACGTTCGACCCGCCGGTCTCCACCCCGATCCGGCGCAGCACCGCGAACGCGGCGTCGCGCATCGACTGGTACTCGACGTCGGAGAGCGTCATCGCCGGGGCGACGGTGATCGAGTCGCCGGTGTGCACCCCCATCGCGTCCAGGTTCTCGATCGAGCAGATCACCACGCAGTTGTCGTGGTGGTCGCGCATCACCTCGAGCTCGTACTCCTTCCAACCGATCACCGACTCCTCGACGAGGACCTCGTGGACCGGGGAGTCGTACAGCCCCTGGCGGATCATCGCGGTGAGCTGCGGGGCGTCGTAGGCGATCCCGCCGCCCTTGCCGCCGAGAGTGAACGAGGGGCGGAGCACCACCGGGTAGCCGTACTCCTCGGCGGCGGCGAACGCCCCGGCCTCGTCCTTGACGTACCGCGAGCGGGGCGACTCCAACCCGATCTCGGTCATCGCGTCCTTGAACTTCAGCCGGTCCTCGGCGGTCTGGATCGCCTCCAGGTCGGCACCGAGGACCTCGACGTCGTACTCGGTGAGGACCCCGGCGGCGTCGAGGTCGACAGCGAGGTTCAGCGCGGTCTGACCACCGAGGGTCGCCAGCAGCGCGTCGGGGCGCTCCCGCTCGATCACGGCCGTCACCGCCTCGACGGTGAGCGGCTCGACGTAGGTCGCCGCCGCCAGCGCCGGGTCGGTCATGATCGTCGCCGGGTTGGAGTTGACCAGCACCACACGCAGGCCCTCCTCGGCGAGGACCTTGCAGGCCTGGGTCCCGGAGTAGTCGAACTCGCAGGCCTGGCCGATCACGATCGGCCCGGAGCCGAGGACCAGCACGCTGGCGATGTCGTCGCGGCGGGGCATCAGCGGCCTTTCTGGGGGTGCGGCGCGGTCACCGGCCGGGCACGACCGCGGGTGGCCTCGACGAGCTCGGCGAAGCGGGCGAAGAGGTAGCGGGCGTCGGAGGGCCCGGGGGCGGCCTCGGGGTGGTACTGCACGCTGAACACCGGCAGATCCCGGGCGGTGAGCCCCTCGACGACGTCGTCGTTGAGGTTGACGTGGGAGACCTCGACGTCACCGTGGTCGGCGGTGGTGAACCGGTGGGCGTCGACCTGCTCCCCCAGCGAGGAGGCGCGCACCGCGAAGCCGTGGTTGTGGCTGGTGATCTCGACGACCCCGTCCTCACGGCGGAACACCGGCTGGTTCACCCCGTGGTGACCGAAGGTGAGCTTGTAGGTCTCGGCGCCCAGCGCCCGGCCGACGAGCTGGGAGCCCAGGCAGATCCCGAACGTCGGGAGCTCGCCGAGCGAGCTTGCCTGCACGGCGAAGCCGTGGTTGTGGCTGGTGATCTCCACCACGCCGTCGGCGCGGCGCAGCACGGGCTGGTTGACCCCGCGGTGGCCGAAGGTGAGCTTGTAGGTGTCGGCACCCAGCGCCTGGCCGAGCAGCTGCGAGCCGAGGCAGATCCCGAA
>SLDB01000295.1 GCA_007125475.1 Nitriliruptoraceae bacterium
CTCCACCGGCAGTTCGGAATCACCGACGACGACCACGTCATCCGGCCGATCGTGGCACGTGGCCGGGCGAGCACGGAGGGGATGGGGGTCGCGGCCACACGTGACGACCTGGCCCCCGAGCTCACCCTCACCGCCGACGGGGCGTTCTGGAACCCGTTCGCGCCCACCGTCGTCGACGGCCGGGTCGACACCGACCTGCTGCTGACCCGCACCGTGCAACCGCTGTCGGCTCCGGCGACGACGATGCTCGGCCTCGTCCAGGATCGGCCACCCGGGCACGACGCCACGCTCGGTATCCGCTGAGCGTGACGTCAACGGCGCCCGGTTCGGGTGCCTGACGGCCATCGGGGACGGGCTGGACGCGAACGAGCTCCCCCTCATCGCCGACCACACGCACTGTCCCGACCCCTGCCCCCTCGTCCGCCTCCCGGATCTGCTCGTTCCCTCGCCACCCTCCGCTTCGCTCGACGGGAAAGGCTGCGCATGGCCACCAGTTCGTCGCTGCTGGGTAGCCCCGTGGACGCCCCCGGCCTCGAAGGTCGCGTATCGCGGCTCGGCATCGCCCTGCTGCGGATCGTGGTCGGCGTGACGTTCCTCCACGAAGCCGCGTGGAAGCGCCCCCCCGAGTTCGGCCGTGACACGGGCCGGGGGCTGTGGGAGTGGTCGAACTTCGCGGTCGAGTACCCGGTGTTCCTGCCGTACTCCTGGTTCGTCGAGTACATCGTCCAGCCGAACTTCATCCTCTTCGGGTGGACGGTGTTCTTCCTCGAGGCAGCCCTGGGAGCGTTCCTGATCCTGGGACTGTTCACCCGGCTCACGGCGGTGGTGTGCGTGTTCCAGTCGCTGGCGATCACCTTCTCCGTGTTGAACCAGCCGGTGTACAGCGAGTGGGACTACGCCTACTACCTGCTGATCGGGGCGAACCTGGCGATCATCGGCACCGCCGCCGGACGGCACTACGGACTCGATGCGGCGTTGCGCCCCCTGTGGCAGAGATCGAACGGCCGACTCGCCCGACTGTTGCTGAGGGCGTCATGAGCCCCGGGGGTGCCACGATGAGTGAGTCGACACGCCGCGCCGTCGTCGTGCTGGGGGTGCTCACCCTGCTGGGCGGGATCGCCGGGATCGTGTACTCGGCCGGGCAGTCGTTCACCGCACCCGGCGGGGCGCGCGTCGGGGAGTTGATGCACCTCAATCCGTTGGGGTCATGGGTGAGCATCGGGCTCGGCGGCCTCACCATCGTGGCCGGCTGGCGACGCTCGATCACGCTGGCGTTCGTCGCCGTCGCGGGGTTCGCCGCCTGCGTGGTGGCGGTCACCCTCGGCGCGAACCGCGACGTCAACCCGCTGGGCGGCACCGCGTCGACGGTCGGGTTCCACCTCGGCCCGGGGGTCGGTGTCCTCGCTCTCGCCCTCGCCGAACGGGCGGCGTCCCGGGCGACCGCGGCCGACCTGGAGCCGCGATCCTCCGACGACCCCGAGCACCAGCGTTCGTGACCGCGACGTCGCCGAAGGAGACACCGTGAGCCATGCCACGCACCTTGCCGCTCTGCAGCGGGCGATCGAGGACGCGGTCGAGCCCGGGGCGATCGAGGTCGACCGCGGTGGTGTCTTCCCCGAACCGGCCGTCGCGGCGCTGCGCCGCGAGGGCGTGCTCGGGTTGGTGAGCGCGCCGGACGTCGGCGGTGGTGGGGCGGGTCTCGACGTCGCGGTCGATGTCGTCCGTCGGCTGGCCCAGCACTGTGCATCCACCGCGATGATCACCTGCATGCACTACGCCGCCACCGTGGTGATCGAGGCGCACGGGCCCGAACCGCTGCGGCGCCAGATCGCCGCTGGTGAGCACCTGAGCACGCTGGCGTTCTCGGAGACAGGGTCGCGGAGTCATTTCTGGGCTCCGGTGGGGACCGCCTCGGTCTCGGGCCTCTCCGGTGGCGACAGCGGCCAGGTGCGGCTGGACGCGACCAAGAGCTGGGTGACCGCGGCGAGCGCCGCCGACTCGTACGTGTGGTCGAGTCAGCCGCTGCACGCCGAGGGCGTCAGCAGTCTCTGGCTGGTCCCCGCAGACGCCTCCGGGGTGAAGGTCGTCGGGGCGTTCGACGGGCTCGGACTCCGTGGCAACGACTCCAGCCCGGTGCTCGCCGAAGGCGTCGTCATCCCCGCCGACCACCTCCTCGCCGGGGACGGTTCGGGGTTCGAGGTGATGATGGGCGTCGTGCTGCCCTGGTTCTGCCTGATGAACGCCGGGTTCTCGGTCGGTCTGATGGAGGCGACGACGGCCGCCACCGCTCAGCACGTCTCCGGCGTACGCCTCGAACACGTCGGCGACCGGCTCGCCGACCTGCCGACGATCCGTGCCTACGTTGCCCGGATGCGGATCGCCACCGACCAGGCGGCGGCGCTCGTCGCCGACGCGGTCGACGCCGTGCTCACCGACCGTGACGACGCCCAGCTGCGCGTCCTCGAGGCGAAGGCCGCCACGGCCGAGGCCGCCACCGAGGTGACCGGGACCGCGATGCGCGTCTGCGGCGGTGCGGCGTTCGGCAAAGGCCTGGGGATCGAACGACGGTTCCGGGACGCGCGTGCGGCGACCGTGATGGCCCCGACCACCGACGTGCTCTACGACTTCATCGGGAAGGCCGTGTGTGGACTTCCGCTGTTCGAGACCCAGGAGTGATGATGCCCAACGCCGCAGATGAACGCACCGTGCTCGTGGTGGGCGCGGTCGCCTACGACCCCAAGGTCGTCACGATCTGGGAAGGGTTCAAGGAGTGGTTCGAACGACAGGGGCTGCCGGTCGACTTCGTTCTGTACTCCAACTACGAGCGACAGGTCGACGCGCTGTTCGCCGGCCACCTCGACGTTGCCTGGAACTCCCCGTTGGCGTGGGTGCAGAGTCAGCGGAGGGCCGGGCAGGAGGGGCGCCGCGTCGAGGCGCTGGTGATGCGGGACACTGACCGCGACCTCACGTCGGTGATCGTGGTGCCCGAAGACGGCGCGGCGACGCCGACGGAGCTCGCCGGGGCCACGCTCGCCGTCGGCGCCTCCGACTCGCCACAGGCCACGCTGCTGCCGTTGGAGCACCTGCGCGCCGGAGGGCTGGACATCCGTCAGGACCTGACAGTGCGGACCTTCGAGGTCCTGGTCGGCAAGCACGGCGACCACGTCGGTGGTGAGGAGTTGGCCGCCCGGGCTCTGGCCGACGGTGAGGTCGCCGCGGCGTGCCTCCTCGGGGGCAACTACGAGGACTTCCGGGCGCAGGGTCTCCTCCCCGACGACCGCTTCCGCGTGCTCACGCGCACCGAGCCGTTCGACCACTGCAACTTCACCGTCATCGTCGACGCGGCACCCACGCACCTCGTCCGCCGGTTCGAGGAGTTGCTGCTGGGGATGTCCTACGACGACCCCGAGCTCCGCCCGTTGCTGGAGCTCGAAGGTCTGCAGCAGTGGCTGCCGGGCCGCACCGACTGCTACGGCCTGCTGGAGTCGGCGGTCGACCACGTCGTCGTCGATCCCCGGCTGCCCAGCGGCCACACCGGGTGATACCCCAGGGTCACGGGTGAGGCCGCTGGTGCGGTCGGCGCCGCGGTCGGCACGTCGGGCGTCGGACCGAGCCTCTACCGCCGGGCGTCCGGCCGGTCGGCCGTGACCGAGCGTGGATGGGCGGTCCGACGTCGCTGCCGCCACCGCGCCCATGTCGGCACGCGCCAGGCGGCCTCGATCACGACGCGGCGCGAGAGCTTGCTGCGCCCGGCACGACGCTCCTCGAAGTGGATCGGGACCTCAGCGACGTGGAACCCCGCCCGATGGGCTCGCAGCGCGGACTCGATCTGGAAGGCGTACCCCTCCGCGCGCAGCTCCGCGACGTCGATCGCCGCGAGGGCCTCACGTCGAAAGAGGCGGTAGCCGCTGGTGGCGTCCCGGACCGGGAGGCCGGTGACGGCGCGTACGTAGCCGTTCGCTACCCGCGACAGCGCCCTGCGGGTGGGTGACCAGGCGCCGATCCCGCCACCGGGGACGTACCGGCTGCCGACGACGACGTCGGCTTCCTCGAGCGCGGCCAGCAACTGGGGGAGCGCCGCCGGGTCATGCGACAGGTCGGCGTCCATCGCCCCCAGGCAGCGGTAGCCACGTGACAGCCCCCAGGCGAAGCCGGCTCGGTACGCCGAGCCCAGCCCGAGCTTCGCGGTGCGGTGCAGCA
>SLDB01000215.1 GCA_007125475.1 Nitriliruptoraceae bacterium
CGTCGCGTCGATCTGCAGCCGCATCCCCTCCTCGAGCCGGTTCGCGATCACCCCGGCGACCGTGCCGCGTTCGGCGGCCACCCGTGTCTCACGCTCGACGAGGCTGGCGATCGTCAGGATCCGGTAGCGGTCCTCGTCGGGGAGGTCGAGGGCGTCGACCTCCCGTTCGAGCTGGTCGACCATGCGCTGCAGCACCGCACGCGGCTCGGCCTCGTCGTCGACCTCGTAGGTCTGCGGCCACAACAGGCCCTCGTACGGCGAGATGTCCTCACCGGCCTCGGCCGGCTCCGGGACCCACCCGGGGATCTGCAGCCGACCCGGCTCGTTCTCCCCGGCCTCGGTGCGCGCCTCGAGGACCTCGGCGAAGTCGGCGACCTCGTAGGCCTCGAACGCCGCCGCGAGGCGCTCGAGGGTCTCGTCGACGGTGAGCCCCTCGGCGACGGTGAACCGCACCGTCGGTGGGGCGACGGGCCCGGCGGCGAGGACCGCCAGCGCCTCGTCGACCGACATCCCGGTCTCGAACTCGAACAGGCCGGGTTGCAGCGCGGCGGCGACCTCGTCGTCGGCGGCGAGGCGGAACCGCACCGCGCTGCGGACCACGTCGAGCTCGGCGAGGTCCTCGCCGACGGCCTGCAGCGAGCTGCCCCGCTCGACGGTGTACTCCACCGGCTGGCCGGGCTCGACGCCCCGGTCGAAGACCTCGGCGTCGAGCCACCACACCGCCGCGGCGAGCCCGGCGAGGACGAGGAGGCCGAACGCCAGGAACCAGCGCGAACCACGGCTCAGGACCACGTCGCGGACTCCCTCGTCGTCATCGTCGCCGCGTCACGCCGGCCGACGGCGTCGCTGGCGCTCCAACACGGTCTGCAGCAGCACGCTCGCCGCCAGGCGGTCGACGGTCTCACGCCGCTCGGCACGCGAACGGTCGTCGTCGAGGAGGATCCGCTCGGCCTCGACGGTGGAGAAGCGTTCATCGACCAGGACGGCCGGCAAGCCGCTGCGCCGCGAGAGTTCGTCGGCGAACCGGCGGGCGCGGGCGGCCGCGGCCCCTTCGCGGCCGTCGAGGCGCCGAGGGTTGCCCACGACCACACCGACGGCCTCGTGCCGGGCGATCGCGTCGGCCAGGGCGTCGAGGGCCGGTTCGTCCTGATCACGGGGGACGTGCAGCGTCTCGGCCGGCGAGGCGACGACCTGGCCGGGGTCGCTGACGGCGATCCCGATGCGCACCTCACCGAGGTCGATCCCGAGGAGTCGACCGGTGACCGGCAGGGTGTCGTCGCTCATCGGGCACCCGCCGCGTCGCGGGCGGCCCGGGCCGCGACATCCAGCGCCTCGTCGAGCTTCGCGCCGTCACGCCCGCCGGCCTGCGCCAGCCCGCCCTTCCCCCCGGCGCCACCACCGACGACCTCGGCCGCCGGCTGGAGGATCGAGCGCGCCTCGAGGCCGTCGGCGGCCAGGTCGTCGCTGACCGCGCAGATCAACTGGGCCTTGCCGTCGTCGCCACCGGCACCGACCACCACCACCGCGCGCTGGGCCAGCTGACCGCGGATCTCGGTGGCCAGCCGGCGCAGGTCGTCCATCGCGACCCCGTCCTCGCGGTGCACCACCACCGCCAGACCGTCGTCGCGGTCGGCGGCGTCGGCGATCTGCACCGCCCGCTGCGACAGGCTGGCCCCGCGGGCGGCGGCGAGCTCCTTCTCGGCGGCCTTCAGCCGCTCCAGCAGGGCCCCGACACGGGCGACGACCTGGTCGGTGGGGGCATCGAGCATCCGGGCGACCTCCTCGGCGACGAGGCGTTCCCGACCCAGGAACGCCATCGCGTCCTCGCCGGTGAGCGCCTCCACGCGGCGGGTGTTCGCCCCGATCGACTCCTCCCGGACGATCGTGATCGTGCCGATCTTCGCCCCGGACGGGACGTGCGTACCGCCGCAGAGCTCCTTGGAGAAGTCCCCGATCGTGACGACACGGACCACCTCGCCGTACTTGTCCCCGAAGTTCGCCACCGCCCCGGCGGCCTTCGCCGCCTCGAGGTCCATCACCTCGGTGTGCACGTAGGGATCGTCGAGGACGCGTTCGTTGATCACCCGTTCGATGAGCCGGAGGCGGTCGTCGGAGACCGCCTCGAAGTGGGGGAAGTCGAAGCGCAGCCGCCCCGGGGTGACCAACGACCCCGCCTGCTGGGCGTGGTCGCCGAGGACCTCCTTCATGGTGGCGTGCAGCACGTGGGTGGCCGAGTGGCTGCGCGCGGTGGCGACGCGGCGATCGGCGTCGACGACGGCCTCGACCGGCTGACCGGCGACGACCTCGCCGGCGACGACACGGGCGCGGTGCGAGATCACCCCGTCGAGGACCTCCTGGGTGTCGATGACCTGCAGGCGCCCGGTGGCGGTTCGCAGCTGGCCGGTGTCGCCGACCTGCCCACCGCCCTCGGCGTAGAACGGGGTGCGCTTGAGGAGGACCTCCACCTCGTCGCCCTCACTCGCCGAGGCGAGCACCCCACCGGGGGTGACGATCGCGCCCAGCTCGGCCTCGGCGACGAGGTCGCCGTACCCGACGAACTCGGTCGCCCCGGTCCGTGACGCCGCCTCGCGGTAGACGTCGGCGGGGACCCCGTCACCCCCGCGCCTGGTCGCGGCCCGCGCCCGCGACCGCTGGGCCTCCATCAACTCGGCGAAGCGGTCACGGTCCAGCTCGAGGCCGGCGTCCTGGGCGATCTCGGCGGTGAGGTCCACCGGGAAGCCGTAGGTGTCGTGGAGCTCGAAGGCGACGTCGCCGGGGAACCGCTCCGGCTCCCCGGAGCCGTGGGCCGAGGCGATCGCGTCCTCGACCCGCTCCAGGCCCTGACGCAGCCGGGCCCCGAAGTCGGCCTCCTCGGCCCCGGCGACCCGGGTGATCAGCTCGCGCTGGCGGACCAGCTCGGGGTAGCTCGCCGACATGTGCTCGATCACCGACTCGACCATCGGCAGGATGAGCGGACGATCCTCCCCGACGTCCATCCCCAGCAGCTGGGCGTGGCGCACCGCGCGCCGCAGCAGACGTCGCAGCACGTAGCCACGCCCCTCCTTCGCCGGGAGCACCCCGTCACCGATGAGGAACGCCGCGGTCCGGGCGTGCTCGGCGATCACCCGCAGCGAGACGTCGGCGTCCTCGTCGGAGCCGTAGGTCACCCCGGTGAGCTCCCCGGCGCGGGCGAGCAGCGGCGCGAACAGATCCGTCTGGAACACGTTGTCGACGCCCTGCAGCAACACGGCCATGCGTTCGAGGCCGAGGCCGGTGTCCACGTTCGTCGCCGGGAGGTCGCCGACGAGGTTGCCGTCGGCGTCCTGTTCGTGCTGCATGAACACCAGGTTGTAGAACTCCAGGTAGCGCTCGTCGTTCACCAGCGGACCACCCGGCTCACCGAACGCCGGACCACGGTCGTAGTTGAGCTCCGAGCACGGGCCACAGGGGCCGGCCCCGCCGGTGGACCAGAAGTTGTCCGAGGCGTCGCGGCGCTCGGCACCCGCCGGGATCCCGACGCGTTGGATGCGTTCGGCGGTGACGCCGGTCTCCTGAAGCCAGATCGCCTCCGAGGCCTCGTCGTCCTCGTAGACGGTGACCCAGATCCGCTCCGGGTCCAGGCCGAACTCGTCGACGGAGAGCTCCCAGGCCCAGCGGATCGCCTCACGCTTGAAGTAGTCGCCGAACGAGAAGTTGCCGAGCATCTCGAAGAACGACAGGTGCCGGGTGGTCCGCCCCACGTTCTCGATGTCGTTGGTCCGCACACACTTCTGGTAGCTCACCGCCCGTGGCGAGGGCGGGGTGGCGTCCCCCATGAAGTACGCCTTGAAGGGGACCATCCCGGCGATCGTCAACAGCAACGACGGATCGTTGGGGATCAGCGGTGCGCTCTCGTACCGCCGAGCCCCCCGCTCCTCATAGAAGCGGAGGAAGGTCTCGCGGATGGTGAGGGAGTCCACGTCGGGTCCTGTTGCGGTCGGTGCCGGTACGGCGGGGGCGTCGTCGCGGCGGGGCGGGCTCGCCAGCGGGCCGGGGTCAGCGACGGTCCGGGTCAGCGGCGCAGCACCTCGCCCAGCGGGGCGACCTCGAGGTCTTCGCGGAGGCGGGCTTCGTGGGCTTCGGCGGCGGCGCGGCCCTCGGCGGCGGCGAGCCGCACGCGACGCAGCACGTCACCGGCTCCACGGCCCAGCCGGTC
>SLDB01000182.1 GCA_007125475.1 Nitriliruptoraceae bacterium
ATCGGAAACGTGAATTCCAAAGGATCTTAAATATTCCTCAACCATTAAACCATATTGTGCTTTTCCAAATAGTACGACGGGGATCCCTTGTGCGGATTTTTCCTTGATTTCCTGCAAAGCCCGCTCTCTCTTGTTTTCTATGGATAAATCATTGATGGCCTGTATAATCAACGTGAGCCCCCCTCAAGGTAGACGATTCATCACCAACAGTTCCCGGGTCCCGGGATATCTATCCCCTATGAGGTTTCACTCCATCAGGCGAAGGATATCTTGAATGGTTACGAAACTTCTAATTTGCTCGCCGCTTAACTCTTTGCCAAACTCATCATCCATCAACACGATGAGCGATAGCTTGGCCATGGAGTCCCAGTTTTCCAATTCGGTGAGCTCCATCTCCTCATGTAGCGCGCCTTCATCCAGCTCGAACAGTTCTTCTAAAAGAGCTAATTTTTCTCTTACTGTCATGGGGCTATGCTCCTTTCCAGGTGAATCTGTGTATGTTAAGATGACAGCCTTCCACCGTCTACCGGAATCGTAGCTCCTGTAATAAATTTTGCTGCATCACTTAACAGGTAGGCAATCATGGTTGCAGCATCGCCGGGCTCCCCAAGCCCCAAGTATTGCCTGTTTAAAACATTTTCCTGGAAGCTCTCTTCCCCAACCACGATATTCATGGCGATATTCATGTCTGTATGAATACGGCTCAAGGCAATGGTGTTTACACGGACCTTCTTGGCAGCGAGTTCTATCGCGATGCAGCGAACGGCTCCATCCAAAGCAGCTTTTGATGCACTGTAGGCTAATTTACTTTTCGCGCCCTGCTGCGCCGCGATGGACGAAACTGCCACGATGCTGCCATTTTTCTGGAAGTTCTTCTTTCTTGTCAGGCACCGGCACAACTCGATAAAAGAATAAAAATTAACAACCATAATCTTATGCAAGTCATCCATCTTTGTCAGTGAAATCGGACGAATATCCGTAATGCCTGCACTATGAACAAATCCATCCAGGGCACCATGTACTTCTATGAGGTTTTTCACAAACCCCTCAATGCCTTGAACATCCTGCAGGTCGTAACAGAAGTATGCATGCCCTTCGCCAGCAAGCTGATGCAGCGTCTCCAATAACTGTTCTTCACGGCGAGCGACTAAGATCACTTTTGCGCCGAGCTTGCTGATTAATACGGCGGTTTCTCTGCCAATGCCGGATGACGCACCTGTTACAAGTATTTTTCTTCCTTGTAACTGCATCGGGTTAAGCATGACGAACACCCCCCCCAGCATAGAATTCATCCGAATAGATAACCGGGTAGATCTGGTCTACAGCCAGGGATATGTCAACACATCCCCAGGAGAGCCCGATTCCAAAACCGGACAAAAATGTTCGAACCCGCTGTTTTTCCTGTTCCCCATAGGCATCAACAAGAACGAGGGGAATGGAGTTGCTGCTGGTATTGCCGTATCTGTCCATTGTAATATGTATTTTTTCCATGGGTATCTTCAGTTTCCGGGAAAGCTGTTTTAAAATGTATGTATTGGCCTGATGCAGCGCAAAGATATCATAAACTCCGGGATCTGTACCCAGGTAATCCATGAACTCTTGCATCAATTTTGGCACTTCAGATATCGTAAAGTTAAATACATCCACGCCGTTAATATACGTATCATGTTCAGAACGAAAATTCCCATCGCTCCACATCACGCGTTTTTTCGGAGCGTCTATGTTTCTAAATGCACCCGCCAGGGTGATGATCGCTTGATAACCATTTCCGTCCGTGCGCAATGAAATATAAGCGGGATTGTCTTGTGACGTTTTCTTGATCAGCGTTGCTGTTGCGCCATCACCGAACAACATGATTGTTGAGCGGTCATATGGTGACATCGTTCTCGTTGATGTATCGCCCGTAATGAGCAAAGCACCCGTCACATCCGAACTATTTAGCATGGAAAACACAAGCTGCAGCCCGTAAACATACCCGGAGCAGCCCATATTTACATCAAAAACACTGCAATCTTTTTGCATCCCCAAACGTTTATGCAAAACACATGCCGTCGAAGGTGATCGATAATCAGGCTTTTGGGTAACAAATACCAGGATTCCCAGATCATCGGTGTTACAGCCTGTTTTATGGATCAAATTACGGGCAGCTTCATACCCCAAGTCAGAAGCTGTTTGCTCTGACACGGAACGATATACGCTTTTGACCCCGGTCATTTTAGAAAATTTCGCAACAGCCTCTTCACCGAAAGCTTCTATATAAGCTTCTACCGGAACCTGTCGTGTCGGTACAGCTGCCGATATCCCTGCTATCTCAATATGATGGAAACTGCTGATCAACATTTCTTAGTCCTTTCCGCAATTCGTTATCGTCCCTGTACCCTGCCAGACACGTTTGCGCCTTGATTACGCCTGGATACTATTCATGACTCACCGCAGCCTCTTGATAATAATCATTTGTTTCAATGACAGGAAGCACGTCTTTTGTATTCACGGTGAAGTCGGCCACCCCCCATGACAGGCCCACGCCAAAACCACAGGCAAGCACTCGAATATTTCTATCGTCGCTTTCACCGTAAATGTCCGCTAAAAGTAATGGGATGGAGTTGCCGCTTGTGTTGCCATATTTCGATATGTTGATGGGAACTTTTGCTGCAGGGAGTTTGGCCTTTTTAATAATTTGTTTAAGCATGAACTCGTTTGCCTGGTGAAACGCAAAGCAATCAAAATCATCGGCCTGCAGCTGATTATTTTCTAAGTATTCCTTAACCAGCCTGGGAACTTCCGTCATCGAAAAATTAAAAACATCTGTTCCGTTCACGTATAAATCATAATCAGACCTTGTATTGCCGTCTTCCCAAACCCGGCATTCACCTGGAACATTCTGAAAACGAAATCCGCCGGCAGGAATGATAATCGCCTTGAAGCCTTCTCCGTCTGACTTCGTTTGCACGTTAATCGAACCTGCTTCATTTTTTTTCTCCAATAATGTAGCTGACGCACCGTCGCCAAACAGCATGGCAACGGACTTGTCTTGAGGACACACCACCTTGGTTGTCGTATCGCCCACAATGAGGAGGCCATATCTTGTATTGACATTTTCCAGCAGTGAACCCACGACCTGGATGCCGTAAACAAACCCTGAGCAACCAAGATTGATATCGAACGCGATGCAGTCTTTGGGTAATTTCAGGCGCTTATGCAAAACGCATGCAGTGGCCGGCACACGATAGTCGGGAGTTTTCGTGACAAAGACAATAATTCCGATTTTATTTATGTCGACCTGTCTTTTTTCAATGAGCTTTTGCGCGGCAACAAAACCCAGATCGGAAGCAGTTTGCCCCTTCAGCGCTTTGTGAAACTTCTTTATTCCTGTCATTTTCTTAAACTTTGCAACAACATCACCGCCAAATGAAGGGTTAAAAGCATCCAGTTCAACAAAGTCTTGGGGAATCGCCGAGGAAATACCCACTATAGAAACATGATTAAACGCAAAGAAGGGCATACGTTGCTTTTTCTCCTTCCCAAGGATGCTGGAAACCTTGATCGGCCTTATGTTGATCTTTCTGTCCCAAGATTGCAAAATTCGTTTTTTAATCTATCTCCCAGTTTAAAAGGCTCGTAGTGCCCGGGATAGACTGTAATCCTCCGGGGTAGTGACTTAAAGTACGCCATTGTTGTTTCCTTGTATGCCTTAGAGCTGCCACCTCTTAACCGTGTAATCGTCGGATAATCTCGCAATAAGGAGTCGCCAGAAAAAAGGTGCTGATGATCAACCAGGATACAAATACTCCCCTTGGAATGTCCCGGCGTGGTGATCATTTCTATCCGATGTCCCTGCCATTCCAGGAGCATTTTTTCATGAAAAGTTACATCCGCATAACAGGAATAGGGCTGAACCATGGAAGATGAGATCCCTTCGCTGCCTTCAGGCAGGACTTCCATGAGCACATCAAAATATTTAGAATAGTTACGGTTGGGAAACTGCATTTCTTCTGCACAGGATGTGCTGCAGATGATCCGGCAGTCAAATTTGTCCTTTAGCATATTGACTCCACTGATATGATCATAATGCTCATGGGTCAAAATAACGTAGTCTACAATCAAGTTATTATCTTTAATATAGCCTAAGATCCCTTCTGAAATACAGGGATCGATGATTAAGGCATTCTTTTGATCCGTGAATAAGTACAT
>SLDB01000276.1 GCA_007125475.1 Nitriliruptoraceae bacterium
GACCAGGCCGATACCGGTGAGGGCGACCGCCGCCAGCACCAGGACCGGATCGAGGTGCCGCACGGGCGCGTACGCCGACGCCCACCGGGACTGGACGCGCTCACGCAGCATCCGCTCCCGGCGGTCCTCGCCGTACCCGATGGTCACGCTGCCTCCTCGCCGGCCGGCGCTGCGGCGGCCGGGCCTGCTCAGTCCAGGATCTCGTCGCCGGGTTCGAACTCGGCGTCCTCCACGGCGGTGTACCCGAAGTAGTGCTCCATGATCAGGCGGACGATCGGCGCGGCGGTCTGTGAACCGCCTCCGCCCTCCTCGACGTTCACCGCGACCACGATCTCCGGGTCGTCAGACGGCGCGTACCCGGCGAACCAGGCGTAGGGAACCCGCTGCCCCACCTCGGCGGTACCGGTCTTGCCGGCGATCCCCAACGACAGCAACGGCGAACCCGCGAACGCGCTGTTGCCGGTGCCACGATCGTCGTGCACGACACGTTCGAGGCCCTCGCGCATCACGGCCAGCACCTCGTCGTCGATGCCGAGTTCGTCGAGTGGTTCCGGCTCGACCTCCCGCACGATCTCGCCGTCCGGACTCACGATCCGGGAACCGACGTGCGGGCGCATCAACACGCCGTCGTTCGCGACCGCCTGGTAGGAGGCCGCGACCTGCAGCGGGGTGGACAGGACGTCCCCCTGTCCGATCGAGGAGTTCACCGCATCACCGCCCCGCCAGACCCCCCCGAACTGGCACAGGTCGGTGAGGAGCTCGGCCTCCAGTGAGCCGGCGTCGGCGACCTCGGCCTGCGCGCAGTACTGGTCACGCGCCGTCTGCCAGTACTCCTCGCGCCAGGAACGCCCCGGGACCCGCCCCACCTGCTCACCGGGGAGGTCGATCTGCAGGGAGCGGCCGAACCCGAACCGTTCGGCGACGTCGACGAGGACCTCGTCGGGTTCGTCCTGTGCCTGCTCGAGGCGCCAGTTGTCGTGGGCCAGTTCGTAGAAGTACGTGTCGCAGGAGCGCATCAGGGCGTCGGAGAAGTCCATCGGCCCCTCGTCCACCCCACGGTTCCAGTTCCGGAACGTGTTGCCACCGAGCTCGTACTCGGCGTCGCAGTCCCGGGTGCCGCGCGGTCCGATCAGGCCGGCCTCGATCATCGCCGCACCCGAGGCCGTCTTGAACACCGAGCCCGGCGGATACGCGCCGGCCAGGGCCCGGTTCACCAACGGCTGGTCGTTCTCCAGGGCGTTGACGAACGTCCAGTACTCACTGCTGACCCCGCCGACGAACTCGCGTGGGTCGTAGGTGGGGTACGACGCCATCGCCAACACCGCCCCCGTGCGGGCATCGAGGACGACGGCGGAACCCGCTACCGACGGCAGGGTCTCACCGTCGTCGCGCTCGATGTCCCGACTCGCCTCGATCCCCTGCTCGAGGAGGTCTTCGACGGCACGCTGCAGCGTCAGGTCGAGCGTCGTGACGAGGTTGTCGCCGGGGATCGCCTCGCGCTCGCTCTGCACATCGAGGACGTGCTCACGGGCGTTGACGACCAACAGCTGCCTGCCGGCGGTGCCGCGCAGGTCGGGTTCGTAACTCTGTTCGAGCCCGGTGCGGCCGATGAGGTCGCCCCCACGGTAATCGGCGTAGTCCCCGGAGAGGAGCTCGTCCTGCGAGATCTCGGAGATGTACCCGGCGAGGTGGGCGGCGAGCTCGCCGTGGGGGTACTCGCGGACCGGCAACGTCTCGGCGACGACCCCACGGAACAACTCCTGCTGCTCACGCACGGAGAACACCACCTCCGGTGCCACGTCGATCTCGAGGGGTACGGGGCGGAACGGGCTGCGCCGCTGGCTCGCGAGTCGGTCGAGGACCTCGGCCTCATCGACCTCGAGGAGGTCGGCGAGGCGGGAGATGACCTGGGCGGCCTCGTCGTCGAGCGGCTCGCCGTCGGCGCTGAGCAGGACCTGCCGGTCGGCGCTGATCGTCAGCGCCGGCCGGTTGCGCACCAGTTCCTCGCCATCCGATGCCAGGATCGCTCCCCGGGGCGCCTCGGTGATCACCGTCCGCAGGCGGTTGGAGTCGGCGAGCTCGACGTAGCGATCACCGGCGAGGACCTGCAGGAACCACAGCCGCGCGAAGAGCGCCACGAACAACGTGATGACGAGGGCGGCGAAGAAGGTCAGGCGCAGCGCCGGCGACGCATCGTTCGAGGACATCGCCATGCGCGGGGAACCTCGTTGGACGGCGGGACGGGTTCGCGGGCCGCCGGTCGAGACGCACCCGGCCAACCACGCGGTCGCCGCGCCCACGGGACCGACGGAACCACGACGGTACCAGCGCCGTTCGCGGGCGAGGCCCGGCAGGATCTCCGCCGGCAGCTACTCGGTGGCCGCACCCCGCAGGGGGAACCGCTCCACGATCCGGTCGGTGACCAGGAAGACGAACGGCGCCAGCAGCATGTTCGTCAGCCCCACGATCACGGCGGCCTCGGCCAGCAGGGAGGCCGCCACGCCGGTGTCTGAGAGCGCCCCGGCCAACGCCCCGTAGGTGGCGGTCGCGACGGCACCGGTGACCCCGGCGAGCACGACCGGTGCGGTCACCGACCCGGGGGCGAGGTAGGGGCGGGCGATCCCGGTGAGGTGGCCGATGGTGGTGTGCACCAGGACCATCACCCCCATCGGCGCCGCCGTGACCAGCAGGTCGGTCAGCAGGCCCGCGACGGCGCCGACCCGGGCACCTGCCAGCGGTCCGTCGCGGACCGCGACGGCCAGCACCACCAGCAGCAGCAGGTCCGGTCGGAAGCCGAGGACGGTGAAGCGGGCGAACACCGTGGTCTGGAGGACGACGGCGGCGAGCAGGACCGCACCGATGACGATGGAACGCCAGATCACGTCGCCGACCCACCACCGGCCGTCGAGGGCGTGCCGCCACCCGCGGCGTCCGCGTCGTCGTCCGCGTCGGCGTCGTCGTCGGCGGCATCGTCGGCGGCGTCGGCCTCGGGGTCACCCCGGTCATCGACGTCCGGCGGGGCGGACGGCGACGGGGGCGTGAATTCCATGTCCCCGGTCCCCTCGAACGGTGGGATCGACTCGGTCCGAGACGTACGGACCACCAGGACGTGCTCGAGACGGGTGAAATCGACGAACGGGTTGACCTGGGCCTCCCGCGACAGCTGCCCACCGGTCTCCCCGACCTCGGCGACCGTGCCGATCGGGATCCCCGCCGGGAACGCCCCGCCCTGGTAGCTCGAGGTGACGATCTCGTCGCCGACGTCGACATCGGCCTCCGGGTCGAGGAGCCTGAGCAGCATCGGATCGCCCCCGCGGCCGTCGAGGGTGCCGATCTCGCCGGACCGGCCCGTGCGGGCGGCGGCGGAGAAGTTCGGGTCGATCGCCAGCAGTACCCGCGACGACGACGGGGTGACCTGGATCACACGGCCGACGAGCCCGTCGCCGTCGATCACGGGCATGTCGCGACCGACACCGTCGTCGCTGCCGACGTCGATCGTGATCGTCCACTCGAAGTTCGACGGGGAGAGCGCCACGGTCCTGGCGGTGACCGTGTCGAGTTCGGTGCGTTCACGGATCTCGAGGAGGTCGTGGAGGGCGGCGAGTTCCCGCTCGAGGTCGACGCGGGTCCGCCGACGCTCCTCCAGCGCTGCCACACGCTCGCGCAGCCGCGCGTTCTCGCTGCGTATCGAGAGCAGCTCCCGGGCGTTGCCGATGGTGTCACCGATCGGGCTGACCAACCACAGCACCCCGTCCTGCACCGGACGCAGCACGGCGGTGGCCGTCCCACGGACGCGGTCGAGCGGCCCGTCCTCAGCTCCGCGGAAGTCGATGGTGATCAGTGTCAGCGCGGCGACGAGGACGGCGACGAGGACGATGCGCGCCCCGCTGCGCTGGAACACCTCTCACCACCTCATGGTCGGCGCGACGCGGCGGACCGCGCTCGGACTGATCACCGCCAGAGTCAGTGCCGCGACGAGGACACGAGGACCTTCTTGAGGGCCTCGAACTCCTCGAGGCACTTGCCGGAGCCGATCGCGACGGACGACAACGGGTTCTCGGTGATGTGGATCGGCATCCCGGTCTCGTGCTTGAGGCGCTCGTCGAGGCCCTTGAGCAACCCACCGCCCCCGGTGAGGACGATCCCCTTGTCCATGATGTCGGCGGCGAGCTCCGGGGGGGTGC
>SLDB01000178.1 GCA_007125475.1 Nitriliruptoraceae bacterium
ACCGGAGAGCTCGGACGGTCGATGGTCGAGGCGGTCGCGCAGGCCCACGGTGTCCACCAGGGTGTCGATCCACTCCCGGTCTGGGGCGGTGCCGGCGAGCCGCAGCGGGAGTTCGATGTTCTCCAGCGCCGTCAGCGTCGGGATCAGGTTGAAGGACTGGAACACGAAGCCGAGGCGGTCACGGCGCAGCCGTGTCAACGCGTCCTCGTCGAACCCGGTGATCTCCTCGCCGCCGATCTCGACCGATCCACTGGTGGGCCGGTCGAGCCCGGCGAGGCAGTGCAACAGGGTCGACTTCCCCGAGCCCGACGGTCCCATGATCGCGGTGAACCCTCCGGTGGGGAACGCGACGGTGACGCCGTCGAGGGCCCGGACCTCGGTTGCGCCCTGCCCGTAGACCTTCACCAGGTCGGTGGTCGAGGCGGCGTTGCGGGTCTCGAGCCCGGTGGTCTCGCCCATGGTCGGCTCCTGTGGGTCGTCGGCGTGTGGCGGGCACCGGCTAGGCGGTGATCGGTGCACACCCTCGTCGGCGGGGCGACCGGTCGCGTCATGCGCAGGGGCGAGATCCACCTCGTCCCCGGGGATGAGGGTGTTCGACGACCCGGCTACTCCCCCGGGAGGACGAGCCCCGACTCGTAGGCGAGGACGACCGCCTGGACGCGGTCACGGACCCCCAGCTTCATCAGCACGTGCCCGACGTGGGTCTTGACGGTGGTCTCACCGAGGTAGAGCTCGCCGGCGATCTCGCTGTTGCTCAGGCCCTTCGCCAACAGCCGCAGCACCTCGGTCTCCCGGGCGGTCAGTTCGTCGAGTTCGGCGGGGCGCCGGGCGCCGGGGCGGGCGGCGAACTCCGTGAGCAGACGCCGGGTCACCGACGGCGCGAGGAGGGCGTCACCGGCGGCCAGGACGTGGATCGCGGCCACGAGCTCCTCGGGCGGGGCGTCCTTGAGGAGGAAGCCACTGGCGCCGGCCCGCAGGGAGTCGTAGACGTACTCGTCGAGGTCGAACGTCGTCAGGATCAGCACCCGCGGCGCCTCCCCCGGACCTTCGAGGATGCGCCGGGTGGCCTGCACACCGTCGAGGTTCGGCATGCGGACGTCCATCAGCACCACGTCGGGCCGTGTGCGCGCAGTGCGTTCGACCGCCTCGAGGCCGTCGGCGGCCTCACCGACGACCTCGAGGTCCTCCTCGGCCTCGAGGATCATCCGGAAGCCGGTGCGCATCAGGGCCTGGTCATCGACGATGAGGACCTGGACCGGGGTTCGGCTCACACCTGGACCTCCTCGGCTGCCGCCGGCTCGTCGACCGTGGAGCCGGCCATCGGCAGCCTCGCGGCGACCGTGAACCCGCCACCGGGCCGGGCACCGGTGGTGACGTGACCCCCGACGAGGCGGGCACGCTCGGCCATCCCGATCAGGCCGTGGCCGGCCGTGGTGGCCGCCGACGACCCGGGACCCGACGGGCCACGGCCGTCGTCGGCAACCTCGAGGCACAGCTCGTCGCCGTCCCGGGTGACGGAGACGTGGGCGTGGGAGGCGTCGGCGTGCCGCAGGACGTTGGTGAGCGCTTCCTGGGCGATGCGGTACGCCGACAGTCCGACGATCGCCGGTGCGGGTTGCACGGCCGCGTCGATCTCGAGGGTGACGGTGGGCCCGGCGTGCCCGACGTCGTCGACGAGGCGGCGCAGGTCGTCGAGCCCGGGTTGGGGTGCCAGGCCACCGGCGTCGTCGGCCGGGAGGATCTCACGCAGCCACCCGAGGCTCTCGCTGCCGGAGGTCACGATCTGGGCGACGGCGGCCGCGGCGCGGTCCGGGTCGCGGGCCAGCATCCGCCTCGCCGCCCGGGTCTGCACGATCATCACCCCGATGCTGTGGGCGACGACGTCGTGGAGGTCCCGGGCGATCCGTGCCCGCTCGTCGGCGATGGCGAGGGCGACCTCGTGGCGGCGGCGTTCCTCGAGGCGTCGGGAACGCTCCTCGAGCTGGCTGCGGTAGCGCTGGCTGACCTGTTGTCGATCGCCGAGGAGCCAGGCGGCGGCGATCACCAGTGCCTGACCGGGGAGGAATCCGAGCGCGCCCTGGGAGACGGTGAGCAAGGTCGCCAGCACGAGACCCACCCCCAGCCACACGGCCGACACCCGTCGGGGTCGGCGGCTGGCCACGGTGTAGAGGGCGACGAGCGGCGCCAGCAGCTGCGCCGGGAACGAGAGCATCACCACGGCGGCGCTGGCGATCAGCGTGGCGGCGGTGACGAGCTGTGGCGACCGTCGTCGCAGGGCGAGGCAGAGCACCATCGCGGTGACCAGCAGCAGCGAGGTGGGCGTCGGCCCGCCGAACTCCTCGAGCGCGAGCTCCTCGGCGGTGTAGAGCCACTGCAGCGAGAGCTCGGCGGCGAGGACGACGAGGATGAGGACGGCGTCCTGGGCGGCGGGGGGCAGGGTGTGCAGCGGTCCACGCCACCGTTGCCCGGCGGCCTCGACGACCCCGTCGGGCTCGCGGCGACCGCGCTCGTCGAAGCCCTCGATCGGGCTACCCGGGGCGGCCGCCCGTTGCGTCGCGGTGGGGGGCGCGACCTCGTGCGGTGGTTCGGTGGCCCCCTCGCCGTGACGCAGGAGCCCGACGAGGCGGCGCAGCTCGGCGAGCGCGTCGGTCCCGGTCTCCTCGACGGTGACGAGCGCGTCCGCGGCCCGGACCCGGTCGCGGGTCAACAGTCGCTGGGCGGCACGTGCCTGGGTGATCATCGCCGTCACCGTGTGGGCCATCACGTCACGCAGTTCCGTGGCGATCCGTTGACGTTCCTCCTGGACGGCGATCGCCGCACGTCGCTCACGCGCACGTTCGAGGTCGCGGTGGCGGTGGACGAGCTCCTGCGCCCGGGCACGCTGCAACCGCTGCCAGTCGCCGAACAACCCCGCGGCCACGAGGACGAGGAGGTTCGTGGGCAGGCTCCGCACCTCGTCGACCGCGACCAGGCTGGTGGCCATCGTCGCGGCGACGACCACGGCCGCGACGACGACGTGCCGGCGCGTTGCGTGCAGGACCACGGTGTAGACCGCCACCAGGACGCTGAAGCCCAGCAGGGGGAGGCCGAGCCAGGACCCCCAGGTGGTGGCGATCGCGATCAGCACCACCACGACGAGCGGGGCGTGACGCCGCCACACCAACGGGAGGTTCATCGCCAGGGTGAGCAGCACCGCGGTGGGTGAGGGCCCGGCGTAGCCGAGCTCGGCGGCGGCGTCCTCGGCCGCGGTCCACAGCAGCGGCAGCGACACCGCGGTGAGCAGCGCGGCCAGGGCGACGTCGGCCGCCAGTGGCCCACGTCCGCGTCGGGGTGCAACCGCCTTGCCGGGGCCTGTCACACGTACCTCCCGCCGTCGTCGCTCCCCGCCCCCTCAGCGGCACGGGTCGGTGCTGGCGACGCTAGTGGTACCCCGCGTCGACGACGTCGTCCCCGGGTAGGAGCACGGCTCCTCCCTGGGGGCGAGGGGGGCGAGGGATGCCGGAGGGTGACGGCGGCCGTCGGGGACGGTGGTGGGGCGGGGGACGGTGGTGGGAGCCCACCGGGGTGTGGACCGCCCGATGCGGTGAACCCCGTGGGCGTCGCGGGCGTACCCCTCGTGGGAGGACTTGGGGGAGGACGCCGCGGGGGCACGGGCCCCGGCGTCTCCACGGCGACGGTTGCGGTCGGCGGGGTGGTAGCGGATCGTGGACACATGAAGCGGATGCGGGGCGCACGCCTGGCGGATCGGGCGGCGACGGACGAGGCCGAGGTCGAGCTGCTGCGTCGCGCGGCCCGGGGCGACGACGCCGCCCTGGCGGAGCTCTACGACGCCTACGCCGGTGTGCTCTACGGGTTCGGGGTGCGACGACTCGGTCACGGGCAACTCGCCGAGGAACTCGTGCAGTCGGTGATGACGCGCCTCTGGCGGCGTGCCGGCACCTACGACCCGCGACGCGGCAGTGTCCGCACGTGGGTGTTCGTGATCGCCCGCAGCGTGGCGGTGGATCTGCACCGCCGGCGGGCCCGCGACGTCGCTGACGGTTCCCTCGGCCCCGACCGCGTCGATGCGGGCCGCGTCGATGCGTGGGCGACCTCCGACGACCTCGACGCCCTGCTGCGTGCCGAGGCGGTGCGAGCCGCCCTCGACCGGCTGGGACGCGACCACCGGGAGGTCCTC
>SLDB01000304.1 GCA_007125475.1 Nitriliruptoraceae bacterium
AAACCGGCGATGTAGCCGACCACCGGCGTGTCGGGGATGTTGTCGCGGATCCACTGACCGGCGAGCTGCTCCTCGGCGCCGCCGATCTCGCCGACGAACGCGATCGCCTCGGTCTCCGGGTCCTCGGCGAACGCCTGGATGACGTCGAGGAACTGCGTGCCGATCACCGGGTCACCGCCGATCCCGACGCACGTCGAGATCCCGATCCCGGCCTGCGCCAGCTCGTGCATGATCTGGTAGGTCAGCGTCCCCGACCGGGAGACCAGCCCGACCTTCCCCGGCATGGTGGTGTCGGCCGGGATGATCCCGACGTTCGAGCGCCCGGGGCTGATCACCCCGGGGCAGTTCGGACCGATCAGCCGGACCCCGCCGCGGCGTACGACGGTGTCGTAGACCTCGGTCATGTCGTGCACCGGCACACCCTCGGTGACGACCACGATCGTCGACACCCCGGCGTCGTACGCCTCGAGGACGGCGGCCTTGGTGAACGGCGCCGGGACCATCACCAGCGAGGTGTTCGCCCCGGCCTGGCTGACGGCCTCGGCGACGGTGGCGTACACCGGCACGCCCAACTCGTCCCAGGTGGTGCCGCCCTTCCTGGGGTGCACGCCCGCGACGACGTCCGTGCCGTAGTCCTGGTTCCGCTTCGCGTGGAACGTGCCCTGCGAACCGATGCCCTGCACGACGACCTTCGTGTCCTGGTCGATGAAGATGCTCATCTGATGGTTCTCCTCGCACCGCGGCGGGTGCCTCGTGGCGTCGTCGGTGTCAGGCCTGCCCGGCGAGTTCGACAGCCTTCGCGGCGGCGTCCTGCATCGTCGCGGCGGCGACGACGTTGGCCAGCGCCGCCTCCTCGAGGAGGCGGCGTCCCTCGGCGGCGTTGGTGCCGTCAAGGCGCACCACCAGGGTCTGCGGGAAGTCCCCCAGGCGCTTGGTGGCCTCGATCACCCCGTTCGCGACGTCCTCGCCGCGGGTGATCCCGCCGAAGATGTTCACGAACACGCTCTTCACCGACGGGTCCTTGAGGACCAGCGCCAACGACTCGGCCATCGCGTCGGCCGAGGCGCCACCACCGACGTCGAGGAAGTTCGCGGCGCGGCCACCGTTCTGGGCGACGACGTCGAGGGTCGCCATCACCAGGCCGGCGCCGTTGCCCAGCACCCCGACGTTGCCGTCGAGCTTGACGTACTGGATCCCCTTCGCCTTCGCCTCGGCCTCCAGCGGGTCGTCGGCGTCGATGCCGTCGATCTTCCACTCCTCGTAGCCGTCGTGGCGGAACGCCGCGCTGCCGTCGAGCGAGACCTTCGCGTCCAGGGCGAGCACCCGGTCGTCGGTGGTCCGGATCAACGGGTTGATCTCGGCGAGGGTGGCGTCCTCGGCGCGGTAGGCGTTGAACAGCGCCACCAGCAGCCCCGCCGCGGCGTCACGGACCTCGGCGGGCAGCTCTGCCTCGGTGACGATCTCGGTCGCCGTCGCCGGGGAGAGGCCGTCGACGGTGTCCGCCGGGAGCAGCGGGCGCTTGACGACCGCGTCCGGGTTGGTGCGGTTGACCTCCTCGATCTCCACCCCGCCTTCCCGGGAGCAGATCACCAGGTGGCCCTTGTTCACCCGGTCGTGCATCACCGACAGGTAGTACTCCTCGGCGATGTCGGAGGCCGGCTCGACGTAGACGACGTTGACGACGTGGCCCTTGATGTCGAGGCCGAGGATCGACTCCGCGTGCTCCCGCGCCTCGTCGACCGTGGTCGCCAGCTTCACCCCACCGGCCTTGCCGCGCCCACCGGTCTTGACCTGGGCCTTGACGACGACCGCCGAGGCTCCCCCGCCGAGGTGCTCCTCGGCCGCGGCGACGATCTCGTCGACGGTGCGGCAGACGCTGCCGGCCGCCGGGACCGGCACGCCGTTGCGGGCGAAGAGCTGCTTGCCCTGGAACTCGACCAGGTCCATCGGGACTCCTGTCCGTCTACGTTCTGCGGTTTGCCGGCGCCGTCGACGCCGCGGGCGGGCCGTCGCCGTGGCCGGTCTCCCGGCCGGCGGTGGTGCCGCGTGCCCACACGGCCGTCGCCGGGTGTGCGCAGGCGACGGGCGGGGGCACTACACGCGTTCCTGGACGTTGGCGGCCACCCAGTCGGTGATCACCTTCATCGGGGTCCCGGGGGTGAAGATCTCGGCGACGCCACGGCGCTTGAGCTCGACGACGTCCTGGTCGGGGATGATCCCACCCCCGAACACGACGACGTCGTCGGCGCCCTCGGCGGCCAACAGGTCCACGACCTTCGGGAACAACGTCAGGTGCGCCCCCGAGTGCACCGACAACCCCACCGCCTGGGCGTCCTCCTGCAGGGCGGCGGCCACGATCTGCTCCGGCGTCTGGTGCAGACCGGTGTAGATCACCTCCATCCCCGCGTCACGGAGCGCGCGGGCGACGACCTTGGCGCCACGGTCGTGACCGTCGAGGCCAGGCTTGGCCACGACCACACGGATCGCCATCTACGTCCCGTCTCTCGCGAAGGATTGATCGGCGTGCCGAGGATAGTCCTCGCACCGAACCCTGCGCGAAGCGGTGCCGCCCGGTGGGGGGCGACGTCGAGCGGGGTACCGTCCCCGCCGATGGACCAGCCCCCGCGCACATCGGGCCCGGCGCCCGAGTTCGGCCCGTCCGGGTACCTGCCGGAGCGGGCCTCGCAGCGCGCCCGCAAGATCGTGCTCCGCTCCCCGCTGGGGCTGCAGTGGGTGATCGCCTCGGTGGTCGCCGGGGTGATCGTCCTCGTCGCTGGGGTGGTGTTCCTGCTCTCCAGCGGCGACCCGCCGCCGTCGCCGTGGGTCGGCGCCGGACCGATCGAGGACATCGGCGACGCCCGCCCCCACGACGACCTCGACGTCCTGCTGGTCGCGGCCGGCGGCCGGATCCGCGCCTTCGCGCACGCCGCCGACCTCGACTACTGCCCCGACAGCCACCGCCTGGAGTCCCCCGACGGCCGGGTGTACCGCCTCACCGGCCGGGGCACCGGCGGCGTCGACTCGCTGACCGAGCACCCCACGCTGGTGCAGGACGGGGTGGTCTACGTCGACCCGACCCGCACCATGCCGGGTCCCGAGCCCTCGTCGGAGGTGGCCGAGCCGGCCTGCGGCTCACGCCGGCCCGCCGGGGAGGCCGTCTCGCCGGCGAGACCGGCGTGGCGGTGCGGCCGGGTCACCGGCGGACGACGCCGTGGACGACGAGGTCCTCGAGGCGGGCCAGCGTCTCCCGCATCCCGGCGAGGTTCTTCGCCGGGAAGCCCATCAGTTCGATGCCCAGCGGGAACCGCGACGTCGACCAGTCGAAGGTCTCGGTGACCTCGGTGCCGGCGTCGACGTCGGCGAAGACGTACCGCCAGCGGTGGCCGTGGAAGTGCCGCCACGCGATCCGCTCGCCCTCGACGAACTCGACGACGTGGTTGGTGATCGGGTAGGCCAGCCCGCGACGCATCCGCATCCCGAACGACACGCCGTGGGCGAGCCGGGCGACGTCCTCGCCCCGGGTGGCGCGGACCGATCCGGAACCGTCGATCACCGGGTGCATCGCCGGGTCGGCGACGACGTCGAACAGTTCCTGACGGTCGGCGGCGATCACCCGGCTCACCGAGACGGCGCGGGGGGGGCGACGACCCTGGTCGGGTCCGTGTTCGTCGGTCATGGAGGGCGTCCTCGGTGGCTCGGGTGCGGGCGGGTGCGGTGCGGGACGAGGCGGCGAGCGAGGCGGCCCGGGGAAGGCCCGCGCTGCTCGGCGGCACCGTTGGTCACCAACGGGTTCGGAGCCCCCGGCGGCACGGACGGCCGTCGCGGCACGCGACGCCGCGACCGCGTCAGCCGAGGACCCCGTCGACGAGGAACCACACCCCGAACGCGAAGAACGCCGCCGCGGCGGTGATGCGCACCCCACGCTGCGGCAGGCGTGAGCCGAGGACCGAGGCGACCATAATCGCGATCCCGCTCGCCGCGATCATCCCCGCCGCCCCACCGATCCAGGTCGGCACCGCGGCCTGGGTCCCGGCCAACGTCATCGCCGCGATCGTGGTCTTGTCCCCGATCTCGGAGATCAGGAACGCCAGCGTCACCCCGACGAACAGCGTGTGGCCCTTCAGGTCGACGTCGCCCTCGGCGTCGTCATCGTC
>SLDB01000381.1 GCA_007125475.1 Nitriliruptoraceae bacterium
CATCGGCGTCGGGGACCCGCAGCGCGTCCATCGCGACCTCGATGGTGCGGTCCAGATCCCAGGCGTCGGCGGCGTCGATGGCGTCCTGGACCTCGGCCATCTCCTCGTAGACGCGCTGCATCTCGTCGTCGTCGAGGGGCTCGCCGAGCTTCGCGGCGAGCTCGTTGTACCGCGGCACCAGACCGGCGACCTCGCCGAGGCCTTCGAGGACGTTGTCCCGCACCGACTTGGCGTCGTCGAGTTCCGGCTCCTGTGGCAGGTAGCCGACCGAGGTCCCACGGGCCGGCCACGCCTCACCCTCGAACTCGGTGTCGATCCCGGCCATGATCTTCAGCAGCGTCGACTTCCCGGCGCCGTTCGGCCCGATCACCCCGATCTTTGCCCCGGGGAGGAACGACAGCCAGATGTCGGAGAGCACCTCCTTGCCACCGGGGACCGTCTTCGTCAGGCCCTTCATCACGTAGCAGTACTCGGCCATGATCGACTCCGGATCGGCAGCGGTCCTTGATCGCCGTCCGAGGGTAGTGGAGTCTGCGGGGTGGCCTGCCGCCGGGCCGTCCTGTTTCGGTCGTCCGACCCAGGGGGATCGAACCCCTTGGCCGCACCCGGTCGATCTCCTACGATCGAAGTCGAACGTGCAGCGTCTCCGGCGCCGCGACGCCGTGGGAGGCACCGCAGGAGGTATCGCGGCCGCCCGGTGGCCGGAGCACCCCCCACCGCACCCCGACCGCTTCGGTGACGACCGTGACACGGCGCGACGCCACGCGGGTGACCCGGGGACCATCAGGAGCCCAACGACCGACAGTAAGGAGCACCATGTTGCATCGACGCCGATACTCCTCGATCGGCCTGCTCATGGCCGGGGCACTCGTTCTGGCCGGCTGCAACGGCGACGACGACGAGGTCGCCGGGGTGGTCGAGGAGCTTCAGGAGAGCGGGGTCACCCTGGGGGTGGCCAACGAGGTGCCGTTCGGGTACCTCGAGGACGGTGAGCCGACCGGTATCGGTCCCGACGTCGCCCGCGCCGTCCTCGACGAGATGGGGATCGAGATCGTCGACGCGGACGTCGTCGAGTTCGGTGAGCTCATCGGCGGTCTGCAGGCGGGGCAGTTCGATCTGGTCACCGCCGGGATGTACATCACCCCGGATCGTGCCCAGCAGGTCCACTTCACCGACCCCGACTACTGCATCCAGGAGTCGCTGGCGGTCGAGGACGGCAACCCGCACGGGATCGAGAACTACCAGTCGATCGTCGACGACCCCGACCTGATCGTGGCAGTCGCCTCGGGCACCGTGGAGGTCGACTACGTCGAGGACGCCGGCGTCCCCGACGAGCAGGTCGAGATCTTCGGGGACATCGACGGGATGTACCGCGCGCTGGAGGCCGGCGAGGTCGATGCGGTGACCGGCACGCTGGCGACCGTGCAGACCCAGGCGGAGGCCCGCGACGGCATCGAGGCGCTCCCCGGGTTCTTCCCCCTCGACGCCGACGGCGAGGAGGTGCTGCCCTGCGGCGCCCACGCCTTCGACGACGAGGAGTTCCGCGACGCCTTCAACGAGGTCCTCAACGAGTTCCGTGAGGACGGCACCACGATGGAGATCATCACCGCCTACGAGGACTTCACCGAGGCCGACGTCGAGATGGCCAACGACCTCACCCTCGACGACTTCCTCGACTGAAGCGACACGGGGCCCGGCCGGATCGCCGGGCCCCGTCCCTTCGACCCCACTGGGGCCGTCCACGTGAAGGAGGCGTCGTGGAGAACTGGGTCCTGACCTGGCCGCAGTACCAGGTGCTGCTGACCGGCCTCCGCGGGACCCTGCTCATCCTGTTCTGGTCGTTCCTGCTGGGCGTCGTGCTCTCCCTGATCTTCGGCGTCGCCCGGCTCTCGCCGCGGGAATGGATCCGCGGCGCCGCGCTGGTGTACGTCGAGTTCGCCCGCGGGATCTCGTCGGTGATCCTGCTGTTCATCATGGCGATCGCGATCCCGATCCTGCTGCAGGTCGGCCAGGCACCGTTGCTGATGCTCGCCGCGATCGCCCTGGGCATCAACATGGGCGGGTACGGCGCGGAGATCGTGCGTGGCTCGATCAACGCCATCCCGAAGGGGCAGACCGAGGCGTGCGTCGCACTCAACCTCAGTCCCACCCAGCGGCTGCGCCACGTCGTCCTCCCCCAGGCGATGCGGATCATCCTCCCGCCGATGGGGAACCTGACCATCGAGATCCTCAAGGGAACGGCTCTCGTCTCCCTCATCGGCTTCGGCGACCTGATGCAGCAGACGCGGAACCTCATCCAGTCACAACTGGCCGCCGGGGTCGCGGGGGTGACGGTGCTGTTCGTGAACGTCCTGGTGATCTACTTCATCGTCGCCCAGGTCATCAACGGCCTGTTCCGCCTCGGAGAGTGGCGGCTGAACAAGCGTTTCGAGGAACGCACCGGCCGCTCGGCGGTCGCGGTCGGGGAGGTGCACGCGTGAGCGGGACGACCACGGAGCCCGAGGTGCCCGAGGTGCCCGAGGCGGACGCCGAGGCCAAGCTGGCGTACGAGCCGCACAAGAAGTGGTACCGCCGGCCCGAGGTCGTGATCCCGCTGGTGGTCGTCCTCGCCGGCTACGTCCTCCTGATAACCGTGGACCCGGGGTCGCAGCGCTACCGCTCGGCGTTCACCGCCGATCCCGACCAGCGCGTGGACTGGGCGTACTGGTTCCACCTCGTCCCGCAGATGCTCACCGGGCTGTACATCCTGGTCCGGGCGACGCTGCTCGGGTTCACGTTGGCGGTCGTGCTCGGGTTCTTCCTCGCGCTGGGACGTCGCTCGACCCACCGCTGGCTGCAGCTGCCGGTGGCCTTCCTCATCGAGTTCATCCGCTCCACCCCGCTGCTGGTGCAACTGGTGTTCCTGCAGGCGCTGGTCCGTGCCACACCGGTGATCAGCCTCAGCGTCGTCGAGACACTGGTCGTCGGCCTCGGCATCCATTACGGCACCTACACCTCCGAGTCCTACCGGGCCGGGATCAACAGCGTCCCCAAGGGCCAGTGGGAGGCCGCGACGGCCCTGAACCTCAGCCCGGTGACGAAGTGGACCCAGATCATCATCCCCCAGGCGGTCCCCAACGTCCTGCCCGCCCTGGGCAACAACCTCATCGCCGGGTTCAAGGACGCCCCGATGGGCGGGCCGGCCCTGGGGGTTCCGTGCCTGCTGTTCTTCGCGAACTGGATCCGCGCCGACGACTTCCGCCCGGTGGAGCCGTTCCTGCTCATCGGCGTGGGGTTCCTGATGGCCAGCCTGCCGGCGGCCTGGGCCCTGAGACGACTGGAGGAACGCATTGAGTACGAACGTGAGTGACACGCCGACCGACGACGTCTCCCCGAAGGGCGCCGCGGGCGTGCGCATGCGCCGGGTCGACAAGCGCTTCGGGCACAACGTCGTCCTCCGCGAGCTCGACCTCGACGTCGAACCGGGTGAGCGGGTCGTGATCATCGGTCCGTCGGGTTCGGGGAAGACCACGATCCTGCGCGTGATCATGACCCTCGAACGCATCGACTCCGGGACGATCCAGATCGGGGGAAGGCACCTCTACCACGAGCAGGTCGGCGGCGACCTCCGACCCGCGAGCGAGAAGCACATCCGCCAGGTGCGTTCCAACATCGGGATGGTGTTCCAGCACTTCAACCTCTTCCCGCACATGAGCTCGCTGGAGAACATCATGCTCGCGCCGGTGAAGGTGCACGGCCGCTCCCACGACGAGGCCCGGGAGCTCGGGATGGAGCTGCTCGACAAGGTCGGGCTCGCCGAGCACGCCAACCACACCCCCGGTCAGCTCTCGGGTGGCCAGAAGCAGCGCGTGGCGATCGCCCGGGCACTGGCCGCCAAGCCCTCGGTGATGCTCTTCGACGAGGTGACCTCGGCGCTGGACCCCGAGCTCGTCGGCGAGGTCCTCAGCGTGCTGCGCGACATCGCCGAATCGGGCGAGACCACGATGATGCTGGTCACCCACGAGATCGGGTTCGCCAAGGAGGTCGCCGACCGCGTCCTGATGTTCGACAACGGCCAGGTCCTGGAGGAGGGGAAGCCCGCCGACCTGTTGAACAACCCTCAGCACGAGCGGACCCGGGCGTTCCTCGGAGCCGTCGCCCAGACCTGAC
>SLDB01000026.1 GCA_007125475.1 Nitriliruptoraceae bacterium
CACCGAGTCCACGAACGCGGTCTGGTGGCTGGCGAGATCCACTCCTCGGTAGTCGAACTCGTCGGCGAGCCCACAGCCGGGGAGATCGACGAGGAGGAGCGAACGTCCGGGGAGGTGTCGGAGCAGCGGCGCCCAGACGGTGGAGGTGAGCGCGCCGCCGTGGAACAGCACCGTCGGCGGGCCCGACCCGACCCGCACGACCCGGGTGGTCAGTGGCGGGTCGGCGACGACCAGCGGCTCGGAGGTGACGGCGACCCCGTAGTGCGTGAACGCCGCCTCCTCGGCATCCTGCAGGCGGGCCCGCTGCTCAGCCCGCCGGCGCTCAGCCCGATCCATCGTCGCCTCCGATCCCCGGACGACGGATCGGTGCGTCACACGGTGCTCCGTGGTCCGTCGGTGCTCCGCCGTCCGTGCCGGTCACGCTACGCCCCGCCGGGAGGGACCGACAGGGGGGTGAGCCCCCGAGCCAGGTGGGTGCTGGCCACACCAGTGAGGCCGCAGCGACCGCGCTCCGGCGACGACGGCCGCCCCCGCTGCTTCGCCGAGGGCCGCCACGTCGCGGAGCGCTCCGCGCGGGGAGCCTGTCACGGGAGCAGGGTCAGGGGGGTCTCCCGCAGTGCCTGCACGGAGCCGTCCTTCGCCGAGTACTCCCAGACGGTGAGCCTCGCCTCGGTGGGCGCGTCCACGTCGACGTCGATGGTGAGATCGAACGTGCCCCAGCCCACGCCGCTGTCGGTCATCGTGAACCCCTCGTCGAGCACGGTGCCGTCGACGGTCTCCAGGCGGTACTGGAACGTCGCCTCGAACACGGCGCCCAACCCGGTCACGCGCAGGGGTGTCTCCGCCTCGGCGCCCGCGGCGGGGGTGTCGACGAACACGGTGGGCAGCAGGTCGACGAAGTCGGCGCGCGAGCCCGGTTCGTCGATCGTGATCCCCTCGCCGGAGAACACCCGCACCGGCTGACCGTCGAGCCGGAACTCCACCTCGTCGACGGTGGGGAACTGCGTGACGGTGTAGATGACCTGCGCGAGCCGCGAGAACATCGAGAACGAACCGCCGCCGGACTCGAACTCCCGGGAGAGGTCCACGGTCGCCAGGCCGTCGGAGACGTTGACGCCCAGCACCAGTGTCTCCTCCGGCACGGATGTCGCGATGCCGTCGATCAGCGCTTCGTCGGCGGACGAGGGCCCGTCGACGAGCTCGTGCAGCGTCGCCCGCGCGATCCCCGGGGTGGACGGGATCTCGCGCTGCACGGAGACGAGGAAGGGGTCGGCCCTCCCGGGCGTTCCCCCGCCGGGAGCGACGAAGTACAACCGCACCTTCGTCATGTCCTGCTCGTCGGCGGCGTCACCCCGCTCGGGGTCGTCGGATGTGTCGGACGTGTCGTCGGCGTCGTCGGCGTCCGTGGCACCGACCGGGTCGGTGGTGTCGTCCGGTTCGGTGTCGTCGGTGTCGTCGGTGTCTTCGACGTCGTCGGTGGCCGTCGCGGTGTCCTGGTCGTCGTCGGTGGCGACGGGGCCGGCATCGACGACGTCGCCGCCGCACGCGGCCAGCACCAGGGAGAGGACGGCTCCGAGGAGGAATGGGAGCGTCAGGTGCTTCATCGTCGGTCTCCTGCGGCGTCGTCGTCGGCAGCGGATGCCGCCGAGGTGCCGGGATGGCACCTGCCGACAGCGTGGTCGCGCCCTGTCACGGCTGCGTCCGTGCCGTGTCACAGATCGGTAACGATCTGCACGGGCACTCGGAGCTCGACCGCCAGCCGCCACCGTGCCGGCGAGCCGGCCAGCGCGCCACCCGGCGAACGCGACCACGCCGAGCGTGAAGAGCACCCGATCAGCTCACGCCACCGGATGGCGTACCGGGGCCGGCCCGTGATCGGCCGGCGTCAGCCGGCGTCGTGACCTGGCATGGCGACGGTGAGGAGGACGACGGTGTCGGCATCGGCACGCAGGTCGTGTGTGGCCGGGGGGATCACCGCCCAGTGACCCTGGTGGAGCGGCAGCTCGTCGTCTCCGGTTCGCAGAGTGACGTCCCCGAACAGCACCTGGAGCGTCGCGGACCCGGGCGCCCGGTGTTCTTCCAGGCGTTGGCCCGCGGCGATCGCCATCAGGGTCTGCTTGAGGGGCGCGCCAGCACCGGGCGTGAGGGTTCGCGCCGCCCGACCGGCAGCCAGCCCGTGGGCCTGCTCCAGGAGCTCGCGCGCCGCCCCGGCGAGGTCGATCCCGCCCTCGGGCTGCTCGGGTCCGCGGCGGGCGGCGTGAACCTCGTTGCTCATGGCGCGTGCTCCTTGGGAGCGGTCGGCGATCGTGTGATCCGGCGGTCCGGGTCGCATCGCCGCCAGGCGCCCTTCGTGCGTACCAGCGTACGGTGGACCTGCAGCACCCGCCGGCCCATCCGACGCCGTACCTTCGTTGGATGCTGCTGCGTCCCCTCCTGCTCCGCCTCTACCGCCTACCGGTGCGGTCGGCGCACGTGACACCGGCGGACCTCGACCTGGAGGCACACGACGTCGTGCTCACGACCGTCGACGGGTCCCGGCTGCGTGGCTGGTTCCTACCGGCTGACGGGCCGGACGACGGTGGGGCGCACCCGGCCGTGGTGGTGATGCACGGCTGGGCGAGCGCCGCCGAGGACCTGCTGCCGGCGGCACCCGCCCTGAACCGGGCGGGCCTGTCGCTGCTGTTCGTCGACGCCCGCGGCCACGGCCGCAGCGACGCGGCGGAGTTCATGTCGATGCCCCGGTTCGCCGAGGACCTGCAGGCAGCCGTCGCGTGGCTGCGCGAGCGCCCCGACGTCGACGCGGCTCGCGTCGCCTTGGTGGGGCACTCGGTCGGTGCGGGAGCGGCACTGCTCGTCGCCTCGCGGGACCCGGGGATCGCGGCGGTCGTGAGCATCGCCTCGATGGCCCACCCCCGGGAGATGATCGGCCGCTCCTTCCGTCGGTACCACGCCCCGCAGATCGTCGTCCGCGCCGTGCTGCGGACGATCGAGCGCACCATCGGGCACCGTTTCGACGACTTCGCGCCGCTGCACACCATCTCGCTGATCGAGGCTCCGGTCCTCGTCCTGCATGGTCTCGACGACCACACGGTCTCGACCGACGACGCAAAGCGGTTGGTCGCCAGTGGTCCCTCGGCGACCCTCCGGCTCGTGCCGGGGGCCGACCATCGGGGCCTCGACGGCTTCCTCCCGGTCCTGCCCGAGGTCGCCGGGCACCTCCTCGACGCCGTGTCGAACACCGCGACCGACCGGGACGCGTGACCGGCCGGGATGCGGCGGGCCGCCTCCCGCGACCTCGGGGCGACCGGACCCGATGCACGCCCTTCAGGCTCCGCCGGGTCCGCGTGATGCCGTGGGCCCGGGCGTGCCGAGGAGCCGGTCCCTTCCGGCCGGTCAGTCGTCCTCGTCGAGGTAGTCGTAGCGGCGTGCCGGGTGCGCGGTTCGCTGACCGGTCTGCTTGCTCCTGCCTGTCCAGTGGTAGGTGCGACCGTCGCCCCCGCTGGCGGACCGGCGGATACGACGCACCCGCACGCCGGTGCGTGGAACCTCGTGCTCGTCCAGACGCCAGGACTCGCGCACGATCTGCGTGCGGTGCTGGGGGCCGGCCTGCTCCTCGTCCGTCCGGCCACGACGCAGGTAGATCTCGCCGTCGGTGGCGTCGTGGGGCTGCAGGTAGCGCGGGACGTACGGGATCCACCAGGGCGGGACCGGGTCAGCGAGCACGAACCGCGGACCGTCCTCGTCCCCGGGGGTGTCGCCACCGGAGGTGCGGCCGTGCCGGTCGTCGCCGTTGTGCACCGGGTCCCCGTCGTCGTCGAGGTAGAGCCGCTCGTAGGCCCACACGAGGTTGGCCTCCTCGTCGCGGACGAACCGCACCTCTTCGATGTCGTCGTTGTGCAGTACGTCGAGTGCGATGTTGGGGACGTACAGCAGGCGACCGTCGCTGTCGGCCACCGCGTCGTCCTCGCCGGCCAGCACGAACACCCCCCACGCGCCGCGCTTCCACGTCGTGATCGCCGGCCCCAGCTCCGTGGTCACCCCGAAGGTGTCGGTGACCCGAACGTGCACCACCTCACGGATCGTCCCCGCCTGCTGCACCACGGGGACGAGGTACCAGTTGTTGCCGTCGATGAAGACGAACTCG
>SLDB01000377.1 GCA_007125475.1 Nitriliruptoraceae bacterium
CGGCGCCGGGTACGCCCGCGAGGTGATCCACCGCGACGACCTCGTCGTCCGCGCGTGAGAGCGGAGCGACGTGACGGGACGAAGGGTCGGGGGACGGCCGAACGCGGGGCGTGGGCCTAGGAGAGCGCTGAACAATGCGCCGCTTCCTCGGAAGTGGCGTGTTGGTTCGCGAGACTTGCCTGACCGGACGGGAGGTCGGGGTGCAGGGCAGGTCGGATCCGAATCAGCAGTTGTTGGACGCGGCGGGGCTGGTGGGGCATCTGGTGGCCGACGCCAGTGTGCACGCGTTCCTGGCTGAGCATCGTGAGACGTTGTTCCCGGACGAGTTGTTCGCGGATCTGTTCCCCTCCGGCCGGGGACGCCCGTCGGTCCCGGCTGCTGTGGCGGCCGCAGTGATGGTGTTGCAGTCGCTGGAGGGGCTCAGCGACCGGGAAGCGATGGAGCGGCTGCGGTGCGACATCCGCTGGAAGGTCGCGACCGGGCTGGCGTTGGACCACGCCGGGTTCCATCCGACCACTCTGACCTATTGGCGCCGCCGGTTGCGTGCCTCGGATCGTCCGGAGCGGATCTTCGACGCGGTCCGCGATGTGATCGCCCAGACGGGCACGCTGTCGCGTTCGACCCGCCGGGCGTTGGACTCGACGGTGCTCGATGATGCGGTCGCGACCCAGGACACCGTCACCCAGCTGGTGGCCCAGATCCGCCGGGTCCGCGGCCAGGTCCCGGTGGCTGGCGAGGTGGAGGTCGACGGACACGACTACGGCCGGGCGGGCAAGCCCGAGTGTGACTGGGCCGATCCGGCCGCCCGCGAGCAGCTCATCTCGCAGCTGGTCGCCGACGCGCTCAAGATCCTGGCTGCCCTCGAGGACGTCGAGCTGGACTACGAGCAGACCGAGGCGGTCGGGCTGCTCGCCCTGGTCGCCGGCCAGGACGTCGAGCCCGGCGAGGACGAAGGCTCCTGGCGGATCGCGCGGCGCACCGCCAAGGACCGGGTGATCTCCACGGTCGACCCGGAATCGCGGCACGTGCACAAGAACCGGCGGACCTACCTGGACGGGTTCAAGGCCCACATCAGTGTCGAGCCCAACTCCGGGCTGATCGCGGCCGCGAAGCTGACCGCGGGCAACGTTGCGGACGGACCCACCGGCGTCGAACTGCTCGACAACGAGGACGGACCGGTGGAGGTGCTGGCCGACTCGGCCTACAGCTCCGCCGACACGCTCATCGCGCTCGCCGATGCCAACCACGCCGCCACGATCAAGCCGTGGCCGACCCGCCGGATGACCTCACACCCGCAGGCGTTCACCATCACCGACTTCGACATCGACACCGCAGCAGGGACCGCGACCTGCCCCGCCGGCCACACCGTGACGATCACCCCGGCCGGGGCGGCCCGGTTCACCACCCGCTGCCACGACTGCCCGCTGCGTGACCGGTGCACCACCGCCAAGCGCGGCAAGATCCTCAATGTCCATCCCCATCACGACGTGCACGCCGCCGCCCGAACCGCCGCGAGCGATCCGGATTGGCAGGACCGCTACCGGCAGCACCGTCCCATGGTCGAGCGCACCATCGCCTGGCTCGTTCGGCGCGGCCACCGGCGTGTGCGCTTCCGTGGCATCGCCGCCAACCAGCTCTGGCTCACCCACCGCGCCGCCGCGGTCAACCTCCAACGGCTCCTCGCGCTCGGCCTCGACCGCGATCAGGGAACCTGGACCCTGCCCGCGCCCGCCTGACACGCAGGCGGGCCCCGGCTGGCTCACCGAGGGGCGTCTCTACGGCTCTTGGGCCACCTGCGCGGTCGACTTGCACCCTCAACATCGACTCTTCGGTCCGAGCTCCACCGGGACCCAGCCCCACACTACGCCTCCATGGTCATCACGTCGACGGCTTCTTCAGCGGTCTCCTAGAGTCGGCCGGTGTCACGCCCCCGACGACGAGGTGATCGCCGTGTCCGCAGCGTCCGGCCCCACGGCCGCACGGTCTGCCCTCGACGCCGCCGCCTCGGCGCGGGTCGGGTTCGTCGGGGCGGGCCAGCTGGCGCGGATGACCCACCGGGCCGCGATCGACCTCGGGGTGTCGCTGTCGGTCCTCGCCACCGCCCCCGATGAGCCGGCGGTCCTCGCCGGCGCCACCGCTGTCCTGGGCGCCCCCGACGACCCGGCGGCGCTGGCGTCGCTCGCCGAGGCCGTCGACGTCGTCACCCTCGACCACGAGCTCGTCGACGGTGGGCATCTGACGGCCCTCCTCGAGGCCGGTCACCTGGTGCGCCCCGGGCCGGCGACGCTGCGCTTCGCCCAGGACAAGCTCTACGCCCGGCGCCAGCTCGCCGCCCGCGGTTTCCCGACCCCGGCGTTCGCCGAGGTCGGCGGGGTCGACGAGGTGGAGGCGTTCGCCGCCGACCACGGCTGGCCGGTGGTGCTCAAGGCCCGCAGCGGCGGGTACGACGGCCGTGGGGTCGTCGTCGCGCCGGACGCCGCGGAGGCCGGTGAGGTCCTGGCCGCCGGCGGGGAGTGGCTCGTCGAGGAACACGTCGCGCTGGCCACCGAGCTCGCCGTCGTGCTCGCCCGGGGCCCGGACGGCGGCCACGTCACCTACCCGGTGGTCGAGACGGTGCAGGACGACGGGATCTGCGTCGAGCTGGTGATGCCCGCCCGCGTCGACGCCCGCCTCGCCGCCGCCGCCGAGGAACTGGCCGTCGGGGTCGCCGGGGCGATCGACGCCGTCGGGATCCTCGCCGTGGAGCTGTTCGTCGACACCGCCGGGCGGCTCTCGGTGAACGAGGTCGCGGTGCGGCCGCACAACTCGGGGCACGCCACCATCGAGGGGAGTGACACCTCGCAGTTCCACAACCACCTGCGGGCCGTGCTGGGGTGGCCGCTGGGCTCGACGCGGATGCGGGTACCGGTGGCGGCGACGGTGAACCTCCTCGGCGGCGAGGCGGCGACGTCGCTGGCGGAGCGGTTGCCGCGGGCGCTGGCCGACGACCGCGTCCACCCTCACCTGTACGGCAAGGCGTGGCGCCCCGGGCGGAAGCTCGGGCACGTCACCGTGCTCGCCGACGACCCCGACACCGCGCTGGCCGCCGCCCGCCGGGCCGCGGCGACGCTGATGGACCCGTGAGCCACGCGGTGGCGGCGACCAGCCGCCGCCCGTGGGACCGCCCGCACCCGCCAGCCCGCACCTCGAGGAGGCCGGATCGTGACCACCGAACCGCGCACCGCCCACGTCGGGGTGGTGATGGGCAGCGACTCCGACCTGGAGGTGATGCGTCCGGCGCTCGACGTCCTCACCGAGTTCGGCGTCGCCCACGAGGTGCACGTCGTCTCCGCCCACCGCGACCCCGAGCGGATGCTCGCCTACGGCCGTGAGGCCGCCGGCCGCGGGCTGCGCGTGGTGATCGCCGGTGCCGGCGGGGCCGCGCACCTGCCGGGGATGCTGGCCTCGGTGACCTCGCTGCCGGTGATCGGGGTCCCGGTCCCGCTGGCCCGCCTCGACGGGTTGGACTCGCTGCTGTCGATCGTGCAGATGCCGGCCGGGATCCCCGTCGCGACGGTCGCGGTCGGCGGGGCGCACAACGCCGGGTTGCTGGCGGTGCGGATCCTGGCGACCGGCGACACCGGGTTGCTCGCCGACCTCGACGACCACCGGGAGCGGCTGCGCGCGGCCTCCTCGGCGAAGGACGAGCGGATCCAGGGCCTCGTCGACGGCCGTGGGTGAGCGCGGGGGCGTCACGCCCCGGTCGGCGGGTCCGCCACCGGTACGCTGCGCCGACGGTGCCGCGGTCATGACACGCGGTACCGCCCTGCCGCAGACCGAGGTCGAGCCGTGACGTCCCCGCATCCCTCGAGCGACCGCCCGTCGGTGGGCTCTCGCCGGTCCGAGCTGCCCGAGGGGGTCGACCTCGCCGCGTACGCCGAGGGCCCCCGTGAGGAGTGCGGGGTGTTCGGGGTGTACGCCCCCGGCGAGGACGTCGCCACCCTGACGTACTTCGCGTTGTACGCGTTGCAGCACCGTGGGCAGGAGTCGGCCGGGATCGCGACGGCGAACGGCCGCCGGGTGGTGGTGCACAAGGACATGGGCCTGGTCAACCAGGTGTTCTCCGACACCGGGCTGGCCGCGATGGACGGCGA
>SLDB01000369.1 GCA_007125475.1 Nitriliruptoraceae bacterium
GGGGTCGGCCGGCGGCGTCGTGGCGGGCGAGTCCGGGGCAGCCGGCGTCGCGATGCTGCTGGCCGCCGTCGACGACCCGGGGGCGTGGCGGTGCCTGGGCCTCGGGCCCGACGCACACGTGCTGGTGCTCGGCACCGAGGGAGCCACCGACCCGGAGATCTACCGTGAGCTCACCGGTTGACGTCGACGGCCGAGCGAAGGTGGTCGTCGACCGCGTCCATGAACCGGGGACCGTCGAGGAGGGCGCGGTCGTTGTGGCTGACGCCCTCGACGACGACGAGGTCGCCACCGAGCTCCTCGGCGACCGTGACGGAGTGCCGGGTGGCCACGATGCGGTCCTCGTCGCCGGCCACGACGAGGACCGGGCCGTCGTAGCCCGCCAGGTCCGCGACGACCGGGAACCGTTCGCGGAGCAGGGTTCCCACCGGCAGGAACGGGTAGACGTTGCGACCGACGGCGGCGAGCTCGGGGAACGGTGAGCGCAGCACCAGCGCCGCCGGCGGGGCCTCGGCGGTGAGCGCCGCGACGACCCCGGTGCCGACCGACTCCCCGAGGTAGGCGAGTCGGTCGACCGGGACTCCGCGGTCGTCGACCAGGTGCTCGCGGGCCGCCCGGGCGTCGGCCAGCAGCCCCTCCTCGGACGGCGATCCGGGGTTCCCGCCGTACCCGCGGTAGTCCAGGAGGAGGACGTCGTGCCCGCGTTCGGCCAGTGCGCGCGCCAACGGGAGGCGGTGGGCGCGGTTCCCGGCGTTCCCGGGGGCGACGAGGACGGTCGTGACCGCCTCGCCGCCGGCGGCGACGAACCATCCGGTGAGGTGCTGGCCGTCGTCGGTGACGTAGCCGACCTCCTCGACGTCGCCGGGGGAGGCCGGTGTCGAGGTGTCGGGGAGGTAGATGAGTTGGCGCTGGAACACCGCCAGGACCACGACGAGGACCAGCCAGACCACGGCCAGCCCCCCGGCGACGGTGATCACGGCACGCAGCTCGGCCCTCCTCGGCGACCGGCACGACCGTATCCGCCCCGGCCCGTTCCCTGGGGTCGTGGCGTACCGTCCACCCGGACGGAGGCGGTGACCATCGACACGTGCGAGCCTCCACGGCGATGCCCCCACCCCTGCTGGTCCGCCAGCCATGGAGGAACCCGATGACCGACACCGAACGCGCCGACGCCTGTGCCGTCACCGGTTGTGACGCCGAGTGGGCGGCCGACGTCCCCGCGGTGATGGCGCAGGGGCTGATCGACGCCCCGGACGCCGACCTCGTCCGACTGTGCGCGGTGCACGCCGAGCAGGCCGACGCGCCACAGCGACCGACGAACTAGCGACCGATGAACTGACGTCGACGAGGCAACCGGCTCAGACCGCGGACCCGGCCCACCCCCCGATCAGAGGCGTGACGGCAGGTCGGGGTGGGCCTCGGCGACCGCCGGGTGCACCACCGCCCCGTCGGCGACGTTCCGGGCACCGGCGAGGTCGTCAGCTGTCCCCGCGGCGACGTCGGAGGCGAGCCGCGTCAGGCGTGGTGTCACCGCCGCCGACAACGCCGCCGAGGCCGTCCGCGGGTACTGCCCGGGGACGTTGGTCACCGCGTAGTGCACCACCCCGTGACGCGTGAACGTCGGTTCCGAGAGCGTGGTCGGGCGCGACGTCGCCACGCACCCGCCCTGATCGATCGCGAGGTCGACGACGACGCCGCCGTCGGCCATCGCCGCGACCGACTCCTCGGAGACGACGACGGGGGCGCGCCTGCCGGGGACGAGGGCCGCACCGATCACGACGTCGGCGCCGCGAACGAGCTCGTCGACGTGGCGCGGCTCGCTGACCTGGGTGGCGTCGACGGCACCGTCGAGCCGGCGTGCCAACAGGCGCGACAGGTCGACGTCGACCCCGGTGACGTGCCCGCCGAGCCCGCGCAGACCGTGGGCGGCCAGGCGTCCGGCGACCCCCATCCCGATCACGACGACCTCACCCGGGGGGACGCCGGCGGCACCGCCCACCAGCACCCCCGAACCTCCCGAAGCCGACGACAGCGTCGCTGCGGCCACGATCGCGGCCGCCCGCCCGGCGATCTCCGACATCGGGGCCAGCAGCGGCAGCCCACCGGCCTCCGAGAGCGTCTCGAAGGCGTAGGCGGCCACACCGCGCTCCACCAGGACGGCGGTGAGCTCCGGCTCCGCGGCCAGGTGCAGGAACCCGAACAACGTCAGGCCCCGGCGCAGGTGGCGGTGCTCGGAGGGCTGGGGTTCCTTCACCTTCACGACCACGTCGGCCGCCCAGACGGTGTCGACGTCGCCGGTGACCTCCGCCCCCGCGGCGCGGTACTCGTCGTCGGTGTACCCGGCGGCGGCGCCGGCGGACGCCTCGACGACGACACGATGGCCGTCCACCCCGACGGCGTGCACCCCCGAGGGGGTGAGCGCCACCCGGTCCTCGCCGTCCTTGACCTCGACGGGGAGACCGATCACCACACCACTCATCTCCCCGCCCCACGTCGCCGCCGCGGGGTGTGACCGGCGGGTGTCCGTACCGTCGGCCTCCGCGTCACCGGCGCATCCGTTCACCGGCTTCGGCGAGGGCCACGTCGAGGATCTCGAGCATCTCGGTGAGCACCTGACGGTCGGCGACCAGCGGGGGGGCGAGCTGGACCACCGGGGCGTCACGGGCGTCGATCCGGCAGATCAGCCCGAGCTCCCGCACCCGCGGGCCGAGGACCTCGTTGACGAGGACGTCGGCCTCGGCGGCGTCGAACGGCACGAACGGGTCGCGCCCACGGACGAGCTCGGCCGCCCAGAAGTACCCGACACCGCGGACGTCACCGATGATCTGGCGGCGCTCGGCGACCTCACGGAACTGTTCACCGAGCCAGGGGCCGTTGGTCCGCACGTTGCCCAGGACGTCCTCGGCCTCGAACGCGGCGATGTTCGCCAGCCCCACGGCGGCCGCGACCGGGTGGCCACCCCACGTCGAGCCGTGGACGTACATCAGTGACGCCTCCTGTCGCAGCGCGTCGCCGACGTGGCGACGGAACGCCACACCCCCCATGGGCTGGTAGGCCGAGGTCACACCCTTGGCGAACGTGATCAGATCCGGGGTGACGCCGTAGAGCTCGGCGCCGGTCCATTCCCCGAGGCGACCGAAGCCGCAGATCACCTCGTCGGAGACCATCAGGATCCCGTAGGTGTCGCAGATGCGGCGCACCTCGTCGAGGTAGCCCTCCGGGGGCGTGAAGCTCCCGCCGGCGTTCTGCACCGGTTCGACGACGATCGCCGCGATCTGGTCGGGTCCCTCGGCGAGGACGATCTGCTCGAGCGAACGGGCGCACGCCAGGTCGCACGGCGGGCAGGCCTCGCTGGCGATGCACCGGTACGGGTTCGTGTTCGGCGCGTGGAAGTGCCCGGACCGCAACGGCTCGAACGGCTTGCGCAGCGCCGGGATCCCGGTGATCGACAACGCCCCGAACGTCGTGCCGTGGTAGGCGTGCATCCGGCTGATGAACTTCGTGCGGTCCTCGCCGTTCAGCCGGTGGTACTGCAGCGCGAGCTTCATCGCCGATTCGACGGCCTCGGAGCCGGAGTTGACGAAGAAGACGTGGTCGACGTCGCCGGGGAAGCGTTCGGCGATCGCGGCGGCCAGGTCGATCGCCGGCTGGTGGGCGACCGACCAGTTCGTCGCGAAGGGGAGGCGTCGCAGCTGTGCCGTCGCCGCCTCGACGAGGTCGTCGCGGCCGTAGCCCAGCTGGGCGCAGTACAGCGCGGAGAGGCCGTCGAGGTAGCGGGTGCCGTCGGCCGCGGTGACCGTGCAGCCCTCACCGGAGTCCAGCAGGGGGACCTGCGGCTCGCCGTCGAGCCACTGTCCGGTCTTGGTGAAGTGCAACCACAGGTTGCCGTCGCCGAGCTGGGCCCCGGTCATCGGCTCCTCCTCGTCATCCGCCGCCCACCCCGGTGAGTGCCACCCGCACGATCACGGCGACCTCGGCGACCTCGTCGAGGCCGAGGCGATCGACGAGGATCGCCAACGACACCGAGATCGCGTTGAACACCGCGTGTCCGAGGATAGGCACGAGGAGGTTCCCGGTGGCGTGGAACGCGTAGGCCAGCGCGAGGCCGACGACGAACAGCCCGCCGAGGGCCAGTGGCTGCGAGAACACGATCTCGAAGTGGATCAGCGCGAACACCGCCGAGGACACCACGGCGGCGAGGTGGACCCCGGTCCGTGCGGAGAGGGACCGGAACAGCACCCCTCGGAACACGACCTCCTCGGTGATCGGGGCGGCGACGACGGCGATGAGGATCACCAGCACCGTGGTGGCGCCCCCGGCCAGGGCGTCGTTGAGCAGCTGCTGCTCGACGGGCTGGCTGGTGTCGAACACCCCGATCAGGACGGCGTTCACGGTGTAGGCGACCACGGCGGTGGCCGCACCGACGCCGAGCCCGACGGCGACCATCAGCACACCGGTGGGTGACGGGCCCAGCAACCGCCGATAGGGCCGACCCGCCGCCAGCAACGGCAACAGCGCGAGGGCGAAGACCACCACCTGGAAGACCAGGGTGACGACGAGGGCGAACACCAGCTCGGCCGTCCCCGGGCGGCTCACCGCCTCGGTCCCCTCGGCGAGGCCACCGAACGCCAGCACCATCAGGTTCGGCGACGAGAAGATCAGGACCGAGACGACCCCGATCCACACCGCGTAGGGGTTGGGTACGGCATCGAGAGGGATGCGCCACCGCCCCGAGCCGGGCGTCCTCACCCCGACGCCGCCACCCGGACCTCGCGGAGGGGGTCCCGGCGGTGGGGGCGGCGGTGGCGGTGGACGGGAGGCGTCGCTCACGATCGGGCCTTTCTCAGCACGACGACGACGGCGGCGGCGACCGCGGCCGAAAGGAGCCCGACGAGCCACCACGTCCCGACGGAGGGTACGGGTGAGGGTACGGCGGTGTCCGGGGCCGGCCGGACCACCTCGACGCTGACCACTTCCGCGTCCGACACACGGTCGGCGTCACGGGCCTGGAACGTGAGGTGGTAGGTGCCGTCGGCGACCTCGTCGCCGTCGTGGTCGACGTACTCCCAGCTCGCGGCGTGCTCCCCCGGATCGACGACCCCGACGCGTCGGGTGAACACCTCGGCACCGTCGGCGTCGGTGACCTGCAGGGTGAGCTCCGCCGGCTTGTTCACCGCCACCTCGACGACGACCGGTGTACGTGGATCGTCACCGCCGTGGATCAGGCGGGTGGGCCCGAGGTCCAGCTCGGCGTCGTGGCCGTCAGGGGGCGTGAGCTGCCAACCCGCCCCGGTGTGCGCGAACCGCCAGCGGCCCAACGCCGAGGCGGTGACCTCACCGTCGGCGTCGGTGATGGTGAACGGCGCGTCGGCCCGGACGGTGAACTCGCGGCCGACGTCGTCGAGGTGGACGTCGATCCGTTCCGGCACACCGTCGTGGGTGGTCGGCTGCAGGCCGCGGTAGTACGCCGCGAGGATCTCGGTGTGGTCGTGACCCTCGAGGGCGCGCCCACGGGCGCCGTACTGCCCCATCCCGACACCGTGGCCCCACCCCTGACCGTCGAACACCACCTCGTCGCCGGTGACCTCGACGGCGTACCGCGTCGAGGGCAGCGTGGTCGGGAGCCGACGCAGACCGTCGGAACGCCGGGAGGGGAAGCGCTCGCCGAAGCGAGCCGGTGCGACGCGGGAGACGAAGTCCCGCAGTTCGAGGGCGGTGACCTCGACCTCGACGCCGTCGCCGCCGGTGACCACGATGGTGGCGTGGTGGTCGTCGACCGCACCGACACGCCGGACGTCGGCGACCGGCGAGACCGCCGCGAGGCGCTCGCCGGCGCCCAGGACCTCGTCGAACTCCTCACGGGTGAACCGGACCTGCCACCGGTGGTACGGCGAGACCTCGTCATACGGGTCGTCGATGCCGACCAGGTACGGCCGTGGACCGGTGGCGGGGAACACCTCCTGGTTGTCGTACGTCCTGCCCCCCGAGGTGGAGAAGTACCGGGCCAGCGCGGGGCCGCCGTCGTCGGTGACGAGCACTTCGCCGCGGGTCGCCGCGACCGCCTCCGCCCAGCGGTCTCCGTCGTCGGCGACCACCCCGGCACCGGCGTAGACCTGGCACGCCGTGGTCGCGCAGATGTCGGCGGCGTCGTGTGCGGCGTGCTCGGCGGACCACCACGCGTAGGTGCGGGCGGCCACCGCCTGGGCCTTCAGCGCCTCCAGCGGCCAGCGGCTGGGCATCTCTGCCACCCCCGCGACGTACTCCTCCATCGCGACGTCGTTCACGATCCGGCCGGCGGTGTCCAGGCGGAGAGAGCCGTGCACCGTCCGTGCGTCGTCGATGTCAAGGACCGCGCCGTCGAGGGCCTCGATACGGACCTCACCGGTGAGGGTGACCGCCCCGCCGTCGGCCTCCGCGGATGCCGGCGGCTGGTTGGCGAGGATCGGAGCCGTCACCGCCGCAAGGGCGACGAGCCCCACCACGAGGTCACGCATCCGTGACGGCTGCCCCGAGACGCTCGATGTCGGCGCCCAGGCTGCGCAGGCGGGGCACCAGGTGCGCGTACCCCCGGTCGATGTGGTGCACGTCACGCACGATCGTCTCACCCTCGGCGACGAGCCCCGCCATCACCCCGGCCGCACCCGCGCGGACATCCAGGCCGCTGAGCGTGGTGCCGTGCAACCGCGTCGGTCCGTAGATCACCGCGTGGTGACCGGTGATCTCGATCTCGGCGCCCATCCGGCGGAGTTCGTCGACGAACGAGAACCGGGACTCGAACACGTTCTCGGTGCACCGCGCGTCCCCGACCGCCTGGGAGAGGAGGACCATCATCTGCGGTTGCAGGTCCGTGGGGAACCCCGGATAGGGCAGGGTGACGACGTCCACGGCGGTGAGCCCGTCGGCTCGGACACGCAGCGCGTCCTCGTGTTCATCGATCACGACCCCGGCGGCGCGCAGCTTCATCAACGGCAACGTGAGCTCGCCCGGCCGGACGTTGGAGATCACCAGGTCCCCGCCGGTGACCGCTGCGGCCATCGCGTACGTGCCGGCCTCGATCCGATCCGGGCAGGTCCGCCACCGCACCCCGCGCAACTGGTGCACCCCGTCGATCTCGAGGGTGGGCGAGCCGATCCCGTGCACGCGCGCACCCATCGCGATGAGCATCCGTGCGAGGTCCTGGATCTCCGGCTCACGGGCGGCGTTGTCGATCACGGTCTCGCCGTCGGCGAGCACCCCCGCCATCAGCAGGTTCTCGGTGGCGCCCACCGACGGGAAGTCGAGGGTTATCCGGGCGCCGTTGAGGCGGCCCGACGGGGCCTGAACGGTGACCTCCTCGTCGCTGGCCACCACCTGGGCGCCCATCGCCTCGAGCCCGCGCAGGTGCATGTCGATCGCCCGGGCACCGATGCGGTCACCGCCGGGCAGTGCCAGACGGGCACGGCCGAGGCGTCCGGCGAGCGGCCCCAGGCACGCGATCGAGGCCCGGATCCGGCTCACGGCGTCGGCCGGGGCGTGCGCGCTCGGGCTCGTCGCCTGCAACCGGCACCGGCCTTCCTCGAGGTCGAGCTCGACCTGCACCCCGAGGCCGGTGAGCACGTCGGCCATCACGGGGACGTCGGCGATCGCCGGCACGGACGTCAGCTCCACCGGCTCGGCGGTGAGCAACGACGCCGCCATCAGCTTCAGCGCCGAGTTCTTCGCGCCGGAGAGCGTCACGGTGCCGTGCAGCGCGTTGCCTCCGCGCACGCGGAAGACGTCGGTCGAGGCGGTCGGATCGAGCATCGCACGAGCGTAGCCACGCGCACGTCGACCGCGGCCCGGTGGGCTGACCGACCGGCCGCTGTGGGCTGACCGACCGGCCGCGCGGCTACCGGCGCTGTACGGCCTCTGTGGCCTGGCGTGCCACCTCGAGACGCAACAGCTGCTTGCGCAGCGAGGCGGTGAGCACCGCGCTCTTCGCGTCGCTGCGGGTGAGCCGTTCCTCGAGCTCGTGGCGACGGGCCTCGGCCCGGGCGACGTCCACGTCCGAGGCAAGTTCTGCGATGTCGGCGAGCACGATCACCTTGCCGTCCTCGCCCACGAACAGCACCCCGCGATGGACGGCGACGACCTCGGTGCCGCCGTCCTCGGCGACGAGCTTCACCGCCCCGATGTCCAACGCCACGAGGGCCGGCTGGTGGCCGGGGAGGATCCCGATCTCACCGTCGACCCCACGGGCGTAGAGCTCGCGGATCTCCCCGGAGTACACGTGGTCCTCGGCCGAGACCACCTCGACGGACATCAGGGCCGCCATCAGCCCGCCAACTCCGCGGCCTTGCGCTGCACGTCGTCGACGTTGCCGGCGTAGAGGAACGCCTGCTCGGGGATCTCGTCGAGGTCACCGTCGATGAGCGCCTTGAAGCCCTCGATGGTCTCGCTGACCGGGACGTACACCCCGGGGTTGCCGGTGAACTGCTCGGCGACGTAGAAGTTCTGGGAGAAGAACCGCTGCGCCTTCCGTGCCCGGGACACCGTGACCTTGTCGTCCTCGGAGAGCTCGTCGATCCCCAGGATCGCGATGATGTCCTGCAGGTCCTTGTACCGCTGCAGCACCTGCTGCACACCGGTGGCCACCTGATAGTGCTCGTCACCGAGCACCGCCGGGTCCAGGATCCGCGACGTGGAGTCGAGGGGGTCGACCGCCGGGTAGATACCCAGCGAGGCGATGTCACGGGAGAGCACCGTCTGCGCGTCGAGGTGGGCGAAGGTGGTGTGCGGCGCCGGGTCGGTGATGTCGTCGGCCGGGACGTAGACGGCCTGCAGCGAGGTGATCGAACGACCCTTCGTCGAGGTGATCCGCTCCTGCAGCTGGCCCATCTCGTTGGACAGCGTCGGCTGGTACCCGGCCGCCGACGGCATCCGTCCCAGGAGGGTGGAGACCTCCATCCCGGCCTGGACGAAGCGGAACACGTTGTCGACGAACAGCAGCACGTCCTGGCGCATCTCGTCGCGGAAGTACTCGGCCATCGTCAACGCCGACAGCGCCACCCGCAGGCGGACCCCCGGCGGCTCGTCCATCTGGCCGAACACCAGGGCGGCCTTCTCGAGGACCCCGGAGTCCTCCATCTCGAGCATGAGGTCGTTGCCCTCACGCGTGCGCTCGCCGACACCGGCGAACACCGAGACCCCGCCGTGCTGCTGGGCCACGCGGTTGATCATCTCCTGGATCACCACGGTCTTGCCGACGCCGGCGCCGCCGAACATCCCGATCTTCCCGCCCTGCACGTACGGCTCGACGAGGTCGATGACCTTGATCCCGGTCTCGAACATCACCGCCTGCGGTTCGAGCTCGTCGAACGGCGGCGGCTCGCGGTGGATCGGCCAGCGGTCTTCGGCGGTGATCTCGCTCGCGTCGACGTCGAGCGGCTCGCCGAGGACGTTGTAGAGGTGCCCCAGCGTCCCGGGCCCGACAGGGACGGTGATCCCCGCGCCGGTGTCGACCACCGAGGTGCCACGGACCACACCGTCGGTGGGCTGCATGCACACCGCACGGACACGGCGGTCACCCAGGTGCTGGGCGACCTCGGCGGTGATCGTGGCGACCTCGCCCAGGTACTCGCGCTCGAACGTCAGCGCGTTGTTGATGTCAGGCAGGTCGCCGGGGGGGAACTCGACGTCGACGACCGGGCCGATGACGCGGACGATCCGCCCGTCGGCGGTGTTCGTGGCCATCCTGGTGTCCTTTGGTTCGGGCGGGCCGGCGTCGGGCGCCGGCGGTGCTGCGATGGGCGTGCAGGGTGCGGGGTATCCGGGTCAGGAGCCGAGCGCCTCGGCCCCCCCGACGATCTCGGTGATCTCGGTGGTGATCTGTTCCTGTCGCGCGGCGTTCATGATCCGCGAGAGGTTGTCGGCGACCTCCTTGGCGTTGTCCGTCGCCGACTTCATCGCCCGCTGGCGGGCGGCGTGCTCGGATGCGGAGGACTCCAGCAGGCTGTGGAACACCTTCGCCTCGACGTACCGCGGGATGAGGCGGTCGAGCAACTCGGCCTGGGACGGCTCGAAGAGGAACTCCGGGGAGATCTCCTCACCGCCACCGAACTCCTCGGGTTTCACCGGGAGGAGCTCCATCCGGACCGGCACCTGGGTGAGCGAACTCTTGAAGTCGGTGTAGACCAGCCACACCCGGTCGAGTTCCTCATCGGCGTACCGCTCCATGACCTGCTCGGCGACGATCGAGGCCGCATCGACGGTCGGTGAGTCCGAGACGCCTTCCCAGACATCACGAGGACGACGACCGCGGTAGGCGAAGTAGCCGGCGCCCTTCGCCCCGATCACGTAGAGGTCGACGCTGCGGCCGGCGGACTCCTCGTCGCGGATGGTGCGTTCAGCGACCTTCAGGACGTTGGCGTTGTAGGCACCGGCCAGGCCGCGGTCCGAGGTGTTCACGATGACGGCGACGCTTGCCGGTTCACGGACCGTGAGCAGGGGGTGGTTACGCACCTCGTTGGAGACCGCGAGCCCCTTGATCACCTCGTGGATCTGCTCGGCGTACGGACGGGCGGCACGCACACGTGCCTGCGCACGCATGATCCGCGAGGCGGCGATCATCTCCATCGCACGCGTGATCTTCTGCGTGCTCTGGACGGAGCGGATCCTCCGCTTCAGCTGCCGAATCTGGCCACTGCCTGCCACCTGGTCCTCCTCGCCGGGCCGTACCGGGCCTGGCCGACCTCACCCGTTGGCGTCAGTCGACGGTCTCGCTGGAGGCCGCCATCGCGTCCCAGCCCTCGTCCTCCTCGGTGTCCTCGACGACCTCGGAGGGGGTGAAGCCCTGGTGGAAGTCGTCGAGGGCGGCGTCGAGCTCGGCACGCAGGTCGTCGGAGAGCTTCTCGGAGCGCAGCCTCGTCAACAGGCCGGCGTGGCGCGCGTCGAGGTACTCGTGCAGCTCCTCCTCGTACCGGCGCACGTCGCCGATCGGGAGCTCGTCGAGGCGCCCGGAGGTGATCGCGACGACCGACACGACCTGACGTTCCACCGGCAACGGGCGGTACTGCGCCTGCTTGAGGATCTCGACGACCCGCTGGCCGCGGGCGATCTGCCGCTGCGAGGTGGGGTCGAGGTCGGAGCCGAACTGGGCGAAGGCCTCGAGCTCGCGGTACTGCGCGAGTTCGAGGCGCACGTTCCCGGCCACGGCCTTCATCGCCGGCCGCTGGGCCGAGCCACCCACACGCGAGACCGAGATCCCGGCGTTCATGGCCGGGCGCACACCCTGGAAGAACAGGTCGGTCTCGAGGAAGATCTGGCCGTCGGTGATCGAGATCACGTTCGTCGGGATGTAGGCGGAGACGTCGTTCGCCTTGGTCTCGACGATCGGCAGGGCGGTCATCGAGCCGCCGCCGAGCTCGTCACTGAGCTTCGCCGCACGCTCCAGCAGGCGGCTGTGGAGGTAGAAGACGTCACCCGGGTAGGCCTCCCGCCCGGGGGGACGGCGCAGCAGCAGCGACAGCTGCCGGTACGCGTCGGCCTGCTTGGTGAGGTCGTCGTAGACGATCAGGGCGTGCTCACCCTTGTACATCCAGTTCGCACCGATCGCGGCGCCGGCGTACGGGGCGATGTACTGGAACGGTGCGGGCGAGGAGGCCGGGGCGGAGACGACGGTGGTGTACTCCAGCGCGCCGTGCTGCTCGAGGGTGGCCACGACCTGGGCGATCGTGGAACCCTTCTGCCCGACCCCGACGTAGATGCACTTGACGGCCTCGTCGGTCCCCCACAGCTCCTTCTGGTTGATGATGGTGTCGACCGCGATCGCGGTCTTCCCCGTCTGCCGGTCACCGATGATCAATTCCCGCTGTCCCCGACCGATCGGCGTCATCACGTCGATGACCTTGATCCCGGTCTGCAGCGGCTGGTTCACCGGCTGACGGTGGGTGACACCGGGGGCCTGGACCTCCAGGCCGCGGTCGCCGTCGATCTGGTTCTGGTCGAGCGGGCCCTTGCCGTCGATCGGGCGACCGAGCGGGTCGATCACCCGGCCGAGCATGGCGTCGCCGACGGGGATCGAGAGCACCCGCTCGGTGCGCCGCACCGTCTGCCCCTCCTCGATGCGGGCCGCATCGGCGAACACCGCGGCACCGATCTCGTGCTCATCGAGGTTCATCGCCATCCCGAACACGCCGTCACCGAAGTCGAGGAGTTCGTTGGCCAGCGTGTCCGGGAGGCCGTCGATCGTGGCGATGCCGTCGCCGGTGCTCGCGACACGTCCGACCTGCTCGGTGGCGAGGTCCGGCTCGTATCCCTCGAGCATGCGCTTGATGGCGTCGGAGACGTCCTCCGACCGGATCGAGAGGTCAGCCATCTGGGTTCTTCCTCGTGGTCGAGCGTGGGGGCGCGTTCAGCGCCGGGAACGGTCGGGTCAGGCGCCGATGCGGGTGCGCAGCTCCGTGAGTCGCTTGAGCAGTGACCCGTCGATGACGGTGTCACCGATACGGGCCCGCACGCCACCGACCACCTCGGGGTCGACGGTGATCTTCATGTCCAGGCGGCGACCGGTGACGCGCTCGAGCGCCGTCTTCAACGCCGCCCGGCGGTCGTCGTCGAGCTCGACGGCGACCGTGACCTCGGCGAGCTCCTCGTCGCGGGAGCTCGCCGCACGGCGTGCCACCTCGTGGGCGATCGCGCCGATGTCGCCGGCGCGCCCGGCGGCGATCACCATCGCCAGGCCCGCACGGGTCGCGGGATGCGCGCCGGAGAGCACGTCGGACTCGACGAACAGCAGGCGCTGACCGAGCGGCAGGCGGATGTCACCGAGCTTCTCGCGCAGCTCGTCGGAGCCGTCGACGGCCCGTGCGACGGCGAGGAGCTCGTCCTCGACGGTGTCGAGGGCGCCCTCGGCCGTGGCGAGCTCGACGACGGCCTTCGCGTAGCCCAACGTGGTTTCGGTGGTCATGACCGGCCTTTAGTTCTGGCTGGAGAGTCGCTGGATGTACTCGTCGACGAGGCCCTCGTGCGTCGACCGGTCCAGCTCACGCTCGACGATCTTGGAGGCGAGCTGCACGGAGATCTCCCCGACCTGGGAGCGCAGCTCCTGGACGACGCGGTCACGCTCGGCCGACACTTCGGCCTGGGCGCGCTCGAGGATCTGGGCGGCCTCGGCCTCGGCCCGGGTCCGTGCCTCGGCCCGGACCTGGTCAGCGGTGGCCTTGGCCTCTTCGATGATGCGGTTGGCCTCGCCCCGGGCGTCGTCGAGGCTCTCCTCGAAGCGCCGCTTGGCGGCCTCGGACTCCTCGAGCTTACGGTCGGCCTCCTCCATCTTCCCCTGGATCGCGGCGGACCGCTCCTGAAGCACCTCGTTCAGCTTCGGGAAGACGAGCTTCATCATCACGCCCATGAGGAGCAGGAACGCGACGAGGCCCCAGATCAGCTCGGACTCGTCCGGGAAGAGCTCGATGCCCTCCGTCTCGACGGCCAGGATCGTGGTGAGCAGCATGGTGGTCCCTCGCTGTCTGGCGGTCGGGTGTCAGATGGCGAACGCGAGGACGAAGCCGAGGAGCGCGAGCGCCTCGACCACGGCGATACCGATGAACATGGTCGTGCGGATCATGCCCGCGGCCTCGGGCTGGCGGGCCACCGACTCCAGGGCCTTGCCGATGAGCAGACCCAGGCCGACGCCGGGGCCCAGCGTGGCGAGCCCGTAGCCGAGGACGTTGAGGGAGCCTTCCATGGTGTTTCCTCCTGGTTGCGGCGCCGTTGGGCTCCGCGTTGTTCGGTCAGAGACGATCCGCGGGGCGCGGGGGGTTGCGGGTCAGTGCGCTTCCATCGACGAGCTGATGTAGACGGCGGTGAGCATGGTGAAGATGTAGGCCTGCAGGCCGATGATGAACAGCTCGAAGCCGAACACCAGCGGGGAGGCGATGAGCGCCGAGACACCCAGCAGCCACCCGGTCGGGAAGGACGGCAGGAACACGTGGATCGTCACGAGGGTGATGACGATGAGGATGTGACCGGCGACCATGTTCGCGAACAACCGCACCATGAGGGTGAACGGCCGCAGCAGCAGGTTCGACACCAGCTCGATCGGCGTGAGCACGATGTAGAGCACCTTGGGCACCCCGGGGGGGAACGCCAGCCCGCCGAAGTAGCCGGCGAAGCCCTGCTCCTTGATCCCCACGCCGATGAACACCACCCACGCGATCACCGCCAGGAACAGCGGCCAGGCGATCCTCGACGTCGGCGGCAGCATCAGGAACGGCGTGATCTTGGCGACGTTGAGGACGAAGATCCCCACGAAGAACGTCGTGAGCAGCGGCACGAACTTCAGGCCCTTCGGGCCGATGATGTCCAACGCGATCTGACGATTGAAGTCGATGATCATCTCCAGCAGCGCCTGGAGCTTGCCCGGCACGACCTTGGGGTGCCGCAGGCCGAAGAAGAACAGCGAACCGACGAGGAGGGTCATGAACCACGCGATCAGGATCGTGCGGTTGATCGAGAGGTCGAGCCCGAACAGGCTGAACTCCCAGATCGCCGGGAACGCGA
>SLDB01000335.1 GCA_007125475.1 Nitriliruptoraceae bacterium
CGAGGTGTCGAGCCCCTCGATCACGGCGTGCTCACCGGTGACCTCGGCCAGTCGCGCCTCGGGGAACGCGGCCCGCAGCGCCTCGACGGCGACGACGGCGGCGGCGGCGAAGTCCCGGGTGTCGGCACGGCCGGCGGCCGCAGACACCAGCTTGCGCCCCTGGTCCTCGGCGAGGATCGCGAGCTTCTCGCGGTGCTCGGCGAGCCCGGCGATGAGTTGCACGATGGCGTGGACGGCGAGCTGGCTCCCCGGGGGGATCTGCAACTGCTGGCCCGTGCGGGCCTGCTCCCGGGCGACGTACACCTTCGCGGGACGGCCGCCTCCGGGGTGCTTGCGCCGCCCGGTCACCACCAGGCCCGCCTCGGCGAGGCGATCGAGGTGGTTGCGGGCGACGTTCGCGTGCAGCCCGAACATCTCGGCGACGTCACGGGCCGACACCGGCTGGCCCTCGGTGCGCAGACGTCGGTAGATCCCGGCGCGCGTGGGCACGGCCAAGGCGCGCTCGACCTCGTCGTCGACCGCGTCCCGGACCAGCTCCGACGTCGCCGGGGCCGCCATCACCGCCTCCTCACCGACCACACACGGGTGCGGCCGGCGCGTCATGGTGCCGGGGGGCGTCGAGCCCGACCCGGCATACAGGGTATACCGTGCAAACTCCGGTGGCGGGTGGGTCCGGCGCGCACCGTGCCGATGCCGGCCCGCGGAGGTGGCATGCTTCGCTCCGCAACGACGTCCACGTACCGACGTCCTCCCGCAGCCACGCGGGCGGCCCCGACGTCAGGAGATCCGCGTGCACCTGCTGGTGCTCACGCTGCGACCCGACGGCGGCAGCGGGCTCCTGCCGGCCCTGGACTACCTCGACCACACCATCCACGACGCCCCGCTGGGGCCGTCGGCGCTGAACGGGCTCTCGACCTGCGACCTCGTCCTCATCGACGCGACCCAGGACCTGCGCGAAGCCGCCGCCACGACCCGCGGGGTGACGCTGCAGGAGGTGCGCCGGCCGGTCGTGGTGGTGATGCCCGAGGGCGGGTTGGCCGCGTTGAAGGTCACGTGGGGGTTCGACGACTGGCTCCTGCCGGACGCCTCCCCGGCCGAGCTCGAGACCCGGCTCCGCCTCGTGGCCGAACGCGACGCGGCGCAACGACCCCAGCGGGCCGCGAACGTCGGCGACCTCGTCATCGACGAGGAGAGCTACCAGGTCCGGCTGCGGGGCCAGCCGTTGGACCTGACCTTCAAGGAGTTCGAGCTCCTCAAGGCCCTGGCGAACGCCCCGAACCGGGTGTTCACCCGGGAGCTGCTGCTGCAGGAGGTCTGGGGGTACGACTACTTCGGCGGTTCACGCACCGTCGACGTCCACATCCGCCGGCTCCGCGCGAAGCTCGGTTCCGAACACGAGCAGATGATCGTGACGGTCCGTGGCGTCGGCTACAAGCTCGTCCCTCCCGGCCAGCGCACCCGACGCGGCCCCGAGGAGGCCGACGAGCAGGAACCGGGCCAGCCCGGCACGACCGGGGCGGGTTGACCGGCGAGTTCGGCCGGCGGCCTCACACTCAGGCGGCCGGGGCGAACGCCACGTCCTCCCACCGCGTGGTGAAGCCGTGCGCCGTGTACAGGCTGACGGCCCGCTCGTTGTCGAGATCCACCCACAGCACCACCTCGGTGCACCCCACCGTGGCCAGGTGGGTGAGCCCGGCCCGCAGCAACGCCGCACCCAACCCGCGGCCCTGGCCGTCGGGGTGGATCGCGAGGTTGTAGACCTCGCCGGTGGCGTCACCCCGGCGCTTGAGCCAGTGCAGCCCACGGATCTCGCCGTCGACGAGCCCGACGAGGAGGTCCTCGTCACGGAACCACGACAGGCCCCGACGCTCACGGAACGTCGCCAGGTCCCAGCCACCGTCGTCGGTCCCGGCGTACGCCGAGGCCAGCACCTCGACCACCGCCTCGTCGTCGTCCCCCGGTCGGTAGCCGCGGATCGCCACCCCGGCGAGATCCCTGTCCGGGGCGCCCCCCGGGTCGTTCGACCGGCCCTCCTCCGTGGCGACGCCGGCGCCCCCACCGGGCGTGCCGAGCCGGCGTCCCAGCACCCCCAGTCGTCGACGCACCACGAAACCGCACCCCTCCACCACGGCCCGGTCGGCGGGGAGGACCCGTCGCATCCACAGTTGACGGACGCGATCGGTGACCGCCTCGGCGAGGGCCGCGATCACCGCGGACCGGTCCTGCCCACCGGTCACCGCCAGGTCACCGACCCCGTCGAGCTCACCGACGTAGCCCACGATCCGCCCGTCGCGTTCGGCGACGCGCTGCCACCACCGGTCGGGAGCAGCGGACGGATCCCGGCTCGCGGCCACCAACCGGTGGCGCTCGGCCTCGTCGACCAGGGGGACCCCGGCCTCGTCCTCGGTCGTGTCCAGGAACGCGACGACCTCGGCGAACTCGCCGTCATCGACCACCCGGACGGTCGGTCCGGAACCACCCATGCTGCACCACCCCGCCTCGACGTCGCCGGCACGGGTCACGCTAGGGGCCCCCGGCACCGGTTGGCCAAGCACGCAGGGGCCGGTTATCCTTCCCGCGCGCTGCAGGGCGCACGCCAGCTCGTCGGGCCGCTAGCTCAACTGGCAGAGCATCGGACTTTTAATCCGCTGGTTGCGGGTTCGAGTCCCGCGCGGCCCACCCGGTAGCGCACGACGGGCCCGAACGGCGTGCCCGAGTACGATCGCACGACGCAAGGACCTGTGGAGCAGTTAGGAGTGCTCGCCACCCTGTCAAGGTGGAGGTCGCGGGTTCAAATCCCGTCAGGTCCGCGTACCGACACCCCCACCTGAGGGGAGCAGCGGCACCGGTCGCCGGTGCCCTCGGTCAGGTAGCTCAGTAGGTAGAGCACGCGACTGAAAATCGCGGTGTCGGCAGTTCGATTCTGCCCCTGACCACCGCACGGATGCGGACTCCTGGACGGTTCGAGGGGTCCGCATCCGGCGTTCTCGACGCGAACGCCCCTGGAGCGGTCACGCTTCCGCACCCCGGCGCCGGTGGGAGTTGCCGCCTTTGGCCGGCAGGGACAAGTCCAGGGCCCGGAGGCGCGGACACGGTCGGGTCAATGACCGACGACCCGCACCGCACTAGGGGCTTCGGGCTCTGTCAGACCGATCGTGCGAGCCGGCATCCTCGTTGAAGGCGGCGATGTACCACCAGTACGCCCGATCAGGCGCACAGGGACCGAGGGAGAAACCATGAACCGCACCCGATGGCTCGGCCTGATGCTCGCAGCGGCGTTGGGCATCGCCGCCGTTGTCATCGCCTGGCCCGGGGAGCCGGCACCCGGTCAGATCGACGACGACGGTCGACTCGAGATCGTGATGGAGGGGTACGAGTTCGAGGTCGACGAGTGGACCGTCCCGGCCGGACAACCGGTGAGCCTCGTCCTGGTCAACCGTGACGAAGTCAGCCATCCGCTGACGTTCGGTGGCGAGCTCGTCATCATCGACGGACGTCCGGCCGACTACACGAACGAACTCTTCGACGGCCTGTCGCCCTCCGTCCGCCCGGCGTCCGCCCGCATCGAACCCACTGAGGAGCGCGAGGGCTTCACCGTCCAGGTCCGGGGTGGGGACACGGTGACCGTCGACGTGGAGTTCCCCGAGGACCGCATCGGCACCTGGGGGGTCGGCTGCTTCCTTGGACGCGGGTGCCACTTCAACGCCGGGCTCGAGGGGACGCTGCACATCGTGGACTGACGCGTACCCTCCACCGACTCACCCGGAACGCCGGCCGGGTCGGATGGCCCTGGCCGAAGCACCGGCTGTCGTGCCACGGTCGTATCCGACACCGCACACCGAGCATCGGGCAGGAGGGGGCGATGAGCGACGCAGCCACAACCGGCGCACGCACGCACCGTGCAACACCAGCGCCGGACAGCGCCGGCGGAGAAACCTTCGACCCGGTCATCGACCGGGTCATCGTCGCACTGGACGGCTCGGCGTTCGCGCGTCGGGCCGCGCCGGTGGGCGCCCGGATCGCGTCCCGGTTCGGGGTCGGCCTGGAGTACGTCACCGCCGTGGGGTGGGAGCCGGACCGCGAAGCGCCACGACGTGA
>SLDB01000330.1 GCA_007125475.1 Nitriliruptoraceae bacterium
CGAGCGGATGCTGGACGGCGATCTGTTCGGCAAGGTCGTGCTCACCAACTGAAGTGAGGTGGTGCGGCCGGTGGCTCAACAGCCGGTGAACGACGTGAGGCCGCACCGAGGGGTGCGGCCTCACGTCGCTGTGGCTCCGGGGGCCGGGCTCGAACCGGCGACATCTCACTTAACAGGCGAGCGCTCTGCCAACTGAGCTACCCCGGAATAGCGCGGTTGACGCGCCAAGAGAGCGTAGCGGTCGTCGGCTGGGGGGTGCCAACCGGTCCGCCGCTCCCGAGGGCCCCCTCGAAGGGCGACGTCACCGGGGGAGGTCGACCTGCTTGAACTCGTGGAGTTCTGCGACGTCGTCGACGAGGTCGACGATGTGATCGACGCGGCGCCGGGCGGTATCGGTGTCGCCGTCGGGCCGGTCCATCACCCGGACGAACACGGCGCGCTCGTCGGTGATGAACGTCGGCACCCCCCACACCTGGTGTTCCTGGACCGCGGCGTCGTGCTCCTTGCGGAGCGTCGGGAGCCACGAACCGGCCGCGATCTCGTCCAGCAGGGAGCCGGCGTCGACGCCGTGCGCGGCGAGGACGTCGCCGACGACCGCCGGGTCCTTGATGTCCCGACCCTCGTCGTGGCGCGCCTCGAACAGGCCCCGGTGGACGGCCGGGAACGCCTCCGGGTGCTCGTCACGCACCGCGATCCCTGCCTGGAGCGCGAGGATCCCCGAGGACCGGTGGGGATCCTCACGGTCCCAGACGTCGGTGTCACCCTCCTCGACGTGGCCCTGTGCCAGCGAGTAGGGGACGAACGACACGTCCCAGTCGGCGCCGCCGGCGATGCCGGCCAGCACGTGCTCGTTGGCGTTCCTGGCGAACGGACAGAGGTAGTCGAAGGTGATCGCGAAACGGCGTGTCACACGGACTCCAGACAGGATCGGGTACGGGGAAGGAGGAGAGGGCGGGGCAGGGATCGTCGCCCCGTCACCCCCCGAGACAACGGGCGAGGTCGTCGAACGTATTCCCGCACGCGGTCTGCAACGCCCGCAGCGTGAGCGCCAGGGCGAAGAACGCCCCCCAGGCCAGACCGACGTACTCGCGAACCTCGCGTCGGAGCGCAGCGATCCGTCCCGCGACGATCGCGATCAACGGGAACAGCGACCCGTAGAAGTAGTGCAGCCACACCAGCGGCTCGCCGACGACGCGGCGGCCCATGAACAGCAGGACGACGCCGGTGACGGTCTGGACGACCAGCAGGTTCTCGGTCCAGTGCTGGACGGCCCACAGCGGTGTCGGCGTGTCGCGTCTGCCGGTGAGGCGCAGCAGGACCCCGACGACCATGATCACCAGGAACAGCGCGACGATCACGGCGCCGAGGTAGCGGTGCAACAGGTTCACGGTCGACTCCGCGGGGATCCTCGGGCCTCGACGCAGCGGCCGAACGGGCGGGAGCGTACCCGTCGGTGCACGCGCTCCCGGGACGTGGCAGGCTCGCGTACCGACCCGGCCGGCACCCCTCCGGCCCGCCTCGACGTCAGGAGATCCCATGTTGGCCGCGTTCTCCGTCTCGCCGTTGGGAACCTCGGAATCCGTCGGCGACGTCGTCGCTGGGGTGGTCCGTCTGGTGCGTGACAGCGGGTTGCCCAACGAGACCACCGCGATGTTCACCACCGTCGAGGGGGAACCGGCCGAGGTGTTCGCGCTGCTGCAGCGCTGCATCGAGTACACCGCCGAGCACGCGCCGAGGGTCTCGGTCACCGCGAAGTTCGACCACCGTCCCGGTCACGACGGCCAGTTGCGGGGCAAGGTCGAACGTGTCGAGGCGGTCCTCGACGCCGGCGACGATCCGCCGCGGTGATCGGACCGGCGGGGTGATCGGACCGGTGCGGTGATTGGACCGGCGCGGTGATCGGACCGGCGTGGTGACGCCCCCGGGAGGAGATGGCCGCAGGGCCGTCGTCGGCGTCGTGGCGACCCACCCCCGCTCGGGGCCGTCGGGCTCAGTGTGGTTCCCGTCGGGAGGTGATCCACGCCCCGACGAGGACCAGGGCCAGTCCGACGAGGGCGGCGGGGTGGACGACTTCGCCGAGAGCGACGACCCCCAACAGCATCGCCACCACCGGGACGAAGTACGTCGCGATCGAGCCGCGGGGTCCCCCGACCCGCCCGACCAGCGTCGTCATCAGGACGAACCCCAGTGCGGTGCCGAGGATGCCCAGGGGGAGCATCGCGGCGACCGCCTCCCAGGTGAACGTCGACGCGCCCAGCGAGGCCAGCCCGAACGGGGCGATCACCACCAGGGCGGCGAGTTCGGCGCGCAGCAGCACCGCGAGCGCTCCGTACCGCTGCTGCAGGGGCACCGCGAGGTTCGCCGCCAGCCCGTAGAGCACCATCGCGGTGAGCACGAGGCCGGTCCCCAGGGCGGTGGCGGCGGTGCCGTCAGCGAGCGCACCGACGGGGAGTTGCGGCAGGGCGATCGCGGTGACCCCGAGGAAGCCGACGAGCAGCCCGACCGCCTGGGTCGGGCCTGGACGGCGGTGCAGCAGCACCGCCGCCCAGGCGGCGACCGTCAGTGGCATCGCGCCGTTGATCATCCCGGCGACCGAGGAGTCGATCCACTGCTGGGCCAACGGGAACAGCAGCAGGGGGATCCCCATCCACGCCACGCCCAGCACGGCGACCGCTGCCAGGTCCCGGCGTTCGACCCGGCCACGTCGCGCCTGGGGGACCAGGGCGAGGGTCGCGGCGCCGAGTCCCACCCGGCACAGCGAGACCACCGCCGGTTGGAGGCTGCGCAAGCCGATCTCCATCAGCAGGAACGACGAGCCCCAGATCACCGCGGTGCCGGCGAGGAGCGCCCACTCCACCCGCCCGAACGCCCCGAGGTGGGTGCCCACGCTGGTGGACAGGACACGATGCGGGCGGGCGGGTCCGGTCACGTCGGCCTCACACGGCGGGGGTGCGTGGGTGCGTGGGCGTGTCCGGTACCCGGACCGATGCATCCACCGTACCGGACGCTCGGCGCTGCCCGCGGGTGCCGGGCTCCGCCGGCCTCGACGTCGGCGGCGTCGGGCGCTAGAACCCGGACGTCGACGACGACCAGGGAGTTCGACGTGCGGATCCGCTCGCTGCTCACGCTGACGACCGGTGGGGCCCTCGGCGCCGGGGCCATGTACCTCCTCGACCCCGCCAACGGCGAGGATCGTCGCCGGGACGCGTTCCGCAACGCCGGGCGCGGCGCCCGGCGCGCGGCGGTGACCGGGGCCCGACGTACGGCCCGCTCGGCCCGGGAGGTCTCGTCGGCGGCGATCGCCGGGTACCGGGACGCCGGAGCATCGCCGCGGTAGCACCCTCCGCCGTGGGGCGCCTACGACCGGGCCCGCCGGCATCGGCCACCCCCGTCGTTTCCCCGCCGTCGTCGCCACGGTCTACGGTGGTGGTCCTGCGCCGAGAGGGAGCCTTCGCATGGATCTGGGCCTCAGCCCCAAAGGGAAAGAACTGCACGACGAACTCCTGAAGTTCATGGACGAGTGGGTGTATCCCAACGAGGCGACCTACTTCTCCCAGATCGAGCCCCCCGAGGACCGGCAGAAGCAGCCGCCGATCATGGAGGAGTTGAAGGCGGAGGCGAAGCGACGCGGGTTGTGGAACCTCTTCCTCAACGACGAGGAGCACGGCGCGGGGCTGAGCAACCTCGACTACGCCTACCTCGCCGAGGTCACGGGCCGGTCCTTCGCCGTCGCGCCGGAGGCGGTGAACTGCAACGCGCCGGACGTGGGGAACATGGAGACCCTGCACATGTTCGGCACGCAGGAGCAGAAGGACGAGTGGCTCGAACCGCTCCTCAACGGGGAGATCCGCTCGGCGTTCTTCATGACCGAGCCCGACATCGCCTCGTCGGACGCCCGCAACATCCGTTCTTCGATCGTCCGCGACGGTGACGAGTACGTCATCAACGGCCGCAAGTGGTGGTCGACCGGCGCGGCCAGCGAACGGTGCAAGATCGGGATCTTCATGGGGGTCTCCGACCCGGAGGCGGAGGGCTACCACCAGCAGTCGATGGTGCTGGTGCCGTTGGACACCCCCGGCGTCGAGGTGGTCCGTGAGCTCCCGGTGTTCGGACACTACGAGGGTCACGGCGGCCACCCCGAGATGCGGTTCACCGACGTGCGTGTCCCGGCCAGCAACATCCTGGCCAATGAGGGCGACGGCTTCATGATCGCCCAGGCCCGCCTCGGCCCGGGTCGTATCCACCACTGCATGCGGCTGATCGGGATGGCCGAGCGGGCCTTCGACCTGATGTGCGAGCGTGCGCTGGCGCGTGAGCCGTTCGGCAAGCCCATCGCCGACCAGGGTCTGTTCCACCACTGGGTGGCACAGGCACGGGTGAAGATCGAACAGGCCCGGCTGCTCACGCTCAAGACGGCGCACCTGATGGACACCGTCGGGAACAAGGGCGCCCGGCTCGAGATCTCGGCGATCAAGATCGTCGCCCCGCAGATGGCCGAGTGGGTCCTGGACAAGGCGATCCAGACGCACGGCGCCGGTGGCTTCAGCAACGACTGGCCCCTGGCCCTGATGTGGTCGCAGGCCCGAACGCTGCGGATGGCCGACGGGCCGGACGAGGTCCACGAGATGGCGCTCGCTCGCCGCGAGATCAAGAAGTACCGGACCGACGCCTGACGACACGTTCCCGGCGGTTCACCGTGCCCGACCAGACCAGGTGGCTCGTCGTCGGCGTCGTCCTCGGCGTCGTCCTGCTCGCCTGCGACCCCGCGGGGCGGGACGACGAGACCGACGCCGGAGCCGACGACGAGGTCACCGACGACGTCGAGGCCCCGGCGGATGCTGATGAACGGTCCGACGACGTCGGCGTCGACGACCGCGATCCCGACGTGGCGGCACCGGACTCCGACGACGACGCCGACCCGCCGCGGCCCGACCTCGAGGTCGACGTCACCCTTGAGCGCGTCGCCGAGGTCTCCTCGGCGGTCGCCGCGACGGTGACCGGGGACGGTGAGGTCCTCCTCGGCTCCCGCGACGGCACCGTCCACCACCTCGGCGACGACGGAGCATCCGAACCGCTCCTCGACCTACGGGACGAGACGACGACCGACGGTGAGCGCGGCCTGCTGGGACTCGCCGTCGCCGAGGACGGCGAGGAGCTGTACGTCTCCTTCACCGACACGGCGGGGGACAGCCGTGTCGACGCGTTCGGCCTCGACGGTGTGATCGTTGACGTCGAGGAACGCCGCACGGTGTTCTCCCTCGAACAGCCGTTCAGCAATCACAATGGTGGCCACGTCGTGGTGGGTCCCGACGGGATGCTCTACATCGGCATGGGCGACGGCGGGGGTGCCGGCGACCCCGTCGAGGCCGGACAGGATCTCTCGACGCCACTGGGTGCGCTGCTGCGCATCGATCCACGGGGAGGTGATCCGTACGTGGTCCCCGAGGACAACCCGTTCGTCGACGACCGCGGAGCGGCCGGGGAGATCTTCGCCTACGGGCTGCGTAATCCCTGGCGGTTCTCGTTCGACCGTGAGACCGGGGAGTTGTGGATCGCCGACGTCGGGCAGGACACCCGGGAGGAGATCAACCGGGTCGGGCCCGACGAGGCTCCCGGGGCGAACTTCGGCTGGAACCTGATGGAGGGGACGGTCACGTTCGCCGGCGATGAGCCGGAGGATCACACCCCACCAGTGTACGAGTACGACACTCGTGGCCCGGAGGGCTGCGCGGTCACCGGTGGGTTCGTGTACCGGGGGGAGGCCATCCCGGAGCTCGTCGGCGCCTACCTGTACGCCGACTACTGCAACGGTGAGGTGCGGGCGCTGGTCGTCGACGACGACGGCGAGGTCGTCGAACAGGGCGGACTCGGCGTCGACGGCGGTGAGGTGGTGTCGTTCGCCGAGGACGACGACGGGGAGGTCCTCGTCCTCGACGTCTCCGGGGACGTCCGCCGGCTGCTGCCGGCGTGACGGCCCCGGGGCGTCGGGGAACGCGGCGGCACTCACGACCTATCAAGGTCTCACTAGGCTCCCCGGGTACGGCGCACCGTGGAGGGCCGGTAGCTCAGGTGGTTAGAGCAGCGGACTCATAATCCGTCAGGCGCGGGTTCGAGCCCCGCCCGGCCCACGGCCCGGCCCGTCCGGGTGTCACCTCCCCCCGGACGGTCGTGAGGCCGCCGCGGGGCTCCTGAGGGAAGTAGCCTGGCGGGGACCCCGGACCATCGATACATCACCGACCATCACCAGCCATTGCTACCACCGATGAGGAGCGCGCCGTGGTGAGTTTCGCCGAGCGCAAGCAACGCGCCCCCGTCGGTGAGGGCCTCGAGATGGCCTACCTCGACGAGGGCCAGGGCCCGATCGTCGTGCTGCTCCACGGCAACCCCACCTCGTCGTACCTGTGGCGCGAGGTGATCCCTGAGCTGACGGCGGCGGGCTTCCGCTGCATCGCCCCGGATCTCCTCGGGATGGGCGACTCGGACCGGTTGGCGGACAGCGGGCCCGACCGGTACCGGTTCGTCGAGCACGCCCACTACCTCGATGCCTTCCTGGATCGGCTCGTGGGGCAGGAAGACGTCAGCTTCGTCGTCCACGACTGGGGTTCGGCGCTCGGTTTCCACTGGGCCCACCGCCACCCGGAGCAGGTCCGCGGTATCGCGTACTTCGAGGCGATCGTGCGTCCGCTGACGTGGGAGGAGTGGCCCGAGGCGTCGCGACGGATCTTCGAGGGGATGCGGTCCGATGCCGGGGAGTCGCTGATCCTGGACAGGAACGTCTTCGTCGAGAAGATCCTCCCGGCGAGCGTGATCCGGGACCTCGGCGAGGACGAGATGGACGAGTACCGCCGTCCGTTCCGCACACCGGGTGAGGACCGCCGGCCGATGCTGACCTGGCCGCGGGAACTGCCGATCGACGGCGAGCCGGCCGACGTGCACGACATCGTGTCCGCCTACGCTCAGTGGCTCGCCGGCGACGACTCGCCCCCGAAGCTCTTCCTCGACGCCCGCCCGGGGTCGATCCTCACCGGCGCCCCCCGGGAGTACGCCAGGAGCTGGCCGAATCAGCGCGAGGACGTCGTCGAGGGGATCCACTTCCTCCCCGAGGACGATGGCGAGCGGATCGGTCGCCTCGTCGCCGAGTGGCTCACCGACATCGGTGTCCGGCGATGAACCGTCTCGCCCCCGACCAGCGCGCCGCGCTGGTCGCCGAGTACCGCGCCGGTCTGATCGCCGACTATCAGACGGGGCTACAGACCGTCGCCGCGGAGGCCGACCCGCGCCGGCGACCTCGCCTGCGTGGATGGGTGCACACGGTCGCGGCACCCGTCGCCGCCGTCGCCGCGCTCCTGCTGTGGCAGGCGGCGGGCCCGGGGATCTTCCGGGCGAGCGTGGCCGTGTTCGGGGTCGGACTGGTGGGGCTGTACGCGGTGTCCGGCCTGTACCACCTGTGCCGCCGGGTGCGCCTGCGGTACTGGCTCTCCCGTCTCGACGTGGCGATGATCCAGCTCTTCGTCGCGGCGTCGTTCACCCCGATCGCGGTCCACACCCTCGACGGCGCGTGGAAGGCGTGGAGTCTCACGATCGCGTGGGTGATCGCCACGGTCGGTGCGGTGCTGGCGGCGTCGCCGATCCGCGCACCCCGGTGGCTCTCGGTCGCGGCGACGACGACGTTCGCCTCCCTCGCGCTGGTGCCGCTGCTGCGGATCATCCAGGTGCTCCCGGCGGCGGGAACCGTGCTGCTGTTGGCCGGGTCCGCGCTCTACGTCGCCGGCGGCGTCGTCTACGCGCGTCGCCGGCCCGACCCGTGGCCCCGGTGGTTCGGGTTCCACGAGGTCTTCCACGTCCTGGTCGTCCTCGGTGGGGCGACGCACGTCGTGGCCGTGTGGGAGTACGCCCTTCCGCTGGCCGGTGCCGGCTGACACCCGTCCTCGACGTGGCGGCCGAGACCCCTCGTCAACGGTTCGTCAACGGTCGGGGTCGGCGGCGGTCTCCGGGCCGAGCGGGAAGCGAGCGTGAGCGGGATCGACGCGTCCGCTGTCACGCCGCCGCGTCGGCCGCCAGGCGTTGGTCACCGGCATCCGCCGGTCCGTGCCGAACGCCCGAGGGCTGATCGTCACCCCCAGGGGCGCCTGTCGTCGCACTGACTCGGCCGCATCGATCCGGGCGAGGACGTCGAGGACGACGTCGACGTCGTACCCCCGGGCGGCGAGGTCCTCCACGCCTTCGCCGTACTGGACGTAGCGCTGCACGATCACGTCCAGCACCTCGTAGGAGGGGAACCCCTCCCCGAACCGTTCTTGGGCCGAGGTGCGCTTCTCCAGGACGTGGCGGGGGATGCGTCCGGGTCCGACGTGGGGATGGGCCGCGAGGCGGTAGAGCAGGGTCTTCGGGCAGTCGCGCAGTGGGGCGAAGCCCCCGACGGTGTCGGTGTGCGGGATCGCCGCACCGATGGACAGCTCGGTCTTGTTGGTGGTCGCCAACAGGAGGAGACCGTGCGCGGCACTCATCGTGGTGAGCACGCCCGGGCGCAGCTGCGCCGGGTGAGCGGGCGCGTCGAGCGCCTCCGTGGTCCAGGGTCCGTGCACGGCCGTCGCGGACGCCAGTACCGAGGCGCTGGCCGAGACCAGCGGCTCGAGCGGCACCACGGCGAATCCGATGCCGAGGGCTTCGGCGACGTCTCGAGCGGCGTCGAGCTCATCGGGGTCGGTGTCCGGACCGGGCATCGCCACTCCGAGGACGGCGTCGGGCCCGAGGGCTTCCGCGGCGAGCGCGGCCGTGAACGCCGCATCCATCCCCCCGGAGAGGCCGAGGATCACCCGACGGAAGCCGTTCTTCTCGACGAAATCCCGGGTCCCGGTGCACAGCGCGCCCCAGATCTCTTCGAGCTCGCCGGCGGCGTCGTGCGGTCGGGGTGCGTCCGCCGGCGGGCGGCGGGGGCGTGGCACGGCGTGGACCGTGGTGGGCCTCGTCGTGAGCACACGTGGTGCGGGTAGGGCGACGTCGAGCACCGCGCGATCCTCGCGGAAGGCGGGGGCGCGGTACAACAGCGTTCCGTCCGCCCCGATCACCAGAGACGAGCCGTCGAAGACGATGTCGTCCTGGCCTCCGACGAGGTTCGCGTAGACGAGCGGCACGCCGTTCCGACGGGCCAGCTGGGCGGTGTGCCGCTCCCGTCCGGCCCGCTTGGTGCGGTGGTAGGGCGAGGCGTTGGGCGCCAGCAGGATCTGCGCCCCCGCGCGCGCCTGCGCCTCGGGGGGGCCGTCGCCCGACCAGAGGTCCTCGCAGATCGAGATGCCGGCCACCACGTCACCGATCGCCCACAGGGCGTCGGCCTGCCCGCCGGGCGCGATGTTGCGGCCCTCGTCGAACGCACCGTACGTGGGCAGCAGGATCTTGTGGTAGGCACCGCGGACCTCGCCCCGGTTGAGCACCACGGCGCTGATCGAGACGTCCCGTTCGACGGAGTCCCACGAGCGGCGCGCCGGGACGCGGGTGACGGTCCCCACCACCGTCGTCGTCTCTCCGGCGATCTCGGCGAGCCCCGCCGCCGCTTCCTCGGCCTCGGCGACGAACTCGCGGTGCAGGACGAGGTCGGCGACCGGGTAGCCGGTGAGCGCGAGCTCGGGCAGCACGAGGACGTCGGCGCCGCAGTGCTCCGCCCACGCCATCACCTCCGCGATGCGTTCGGCGTTCCGCCCGATCGCCCCGACCGCGACCGGGATCTGGCCGATGGCGACCCGCAGCCGGCCTCCGTCAGACTCGCGCATCAATGATGACCAGACGTCGGTGACCGAGCCGGGGGCGGCCGCCATGTACCCGGGCACTGCCTCCCGGCACGCGAGGCGTGGGACGGTGGAGCGTCCCCGTGCCTCCGGCCGGGTCGAACAGCCCGCGGGGCGACGATCGCTCGATGCTCGCTGGCATCGTTGCCGCACAACGTAGGGCAGTACGCGGCCGGCGGTCCGCACGACGGGTGGCCAGAGCGTCGGCGGCGAGGAAGATGAGCACCTACGGTGGCGGCTCGTCGCCGTGCCGCGACGGCACGCGCTGGAGGAACCGAGATCGATGTGGACGACGACGTCCCGGTGACGGTCGACCTACCCGTTGGCTCCACCGCTCCCTGGGACCCCTGGCGCTTCGGCTACGAAGGTTTCGATCCCGGCCAGGAAGGCCTCCGGGAGGCGCTGTGCACCGTCGGGAACGGCTACCTCGCGGTTCGCGGGTCGTTCGTCGGCTCGCAGCCGGACGGCGTGCACTACCCCGCCACGTACGTCGCCGGGTGCTACAACCGGCTCACCAGCGAGGTCGCCGGGCGGTCCGTCGAGAACGAGTCGATCGTCAAGGTGCCGGACTGGCTCCAGCTCCAGGTCGCCGTCGAGGACGGCGGGTGGTTCTCACCGTCCCGGAGCGACGTGTTGGACCACCGCGTTGAACTCGATCTGCGACACGGCCTCCTCCTGCGTCGCCTGCGCTTCCGCGACCGCGAGGGTCGGACGACCCGTATCGTCGAGCGGCGGTTCGCGCACATGGACCACGAGCACCTCGCCGCCGTCGAGCTCGGTGTCGTCGCCGAGGACTGGTCGGGCAGGCTCCATGTCCGCTCGGGGATCGACGCGGGGGTGGAGAACCGCGGCGTGGAGCGCTACGCCGCACTGGCGTCGCGTCACCTGGAGGTGGTGACCGCCGATGCCGTGGACGCGGAGACCCTCCTCGTCCGCGCGGTGACGAACACGACGGCGGTTCGCCTCGCCGTGGCGGCACGTACCCGCACGCTCGTCGATGGTGCCGCGGTCGACGCGGTGCGCGCCACGGTGCGCGAGGACGAACAGATCGCCCACGAATGGCAGGTGCACCTCGAGGCCGGCGCCGCGGTGACGCTCGAGAAGGTCGTCTCCATCCGCACCTCCCGTGACGTCGCCGGCTTCGAGCCCGGAGTCGACGTTGTGACGGACCTGGAGGAGGTGGGCAGCTTCGAGACGCTGCTGCACGCCCACCTCGTGGCGTGGGCGGGGTTGTGGGACCGCTTCCGCCTCGAACTCGAGTTCCGGCCCGAGATGGAGCAGACCCTCCGGCTGCACCTCTTCCACCTCCTCCAGACGGTGTCGCCGAACAGCAGTGCCCACGACGTCGGGGTACCGCCTCGTGGTCTGCACGGGGAGGCCTACCGCGGCCTGATCATGTGGGACGAGATCTTCATCCTGCCGACCCTCGACCTGCGCGTGCCGTCGTTGACGCGGGCGCTGCTGGGCTACCGCTATCACCGGTTGCCGGCGGCACGGCGAGCTGCACGACGGGAGGGGCACCGGGGGGCGATGTTCCCGTGGCAGAGCGGGAGCAACGGCGACGAGGTCTCGCAGGTCGTCCACCTCAACCCGCGCTCGGGACGGTGGGTACCCGACCCCACGCACCTGCAGCGGCACATCGGCCTCGCGGTCGCCTACAACGTCTGGCAGTACCACCAGACCACCGGCGACGACGCCTTCCTCCACGATCAGGGCGCCGAGATCCTGCTGGACGTCGCGAGGTTCTTCGCCAGTCTCGCGACCTACGACCCGGGGCGGGGTCGGTACGTCATCCGTGGGGTGGTCGGCCCCGACGAGTTCCACACCGGGTATCCGTCAGCCGCCGAGCCGGGCCTGGACAACAACGCCTATACGAACGTGATGGCGGCATGGCTGTTCCGGCGTGTCCTCGAGCTCCACACGCTCCTCGACGAGCGTCGGTGGGTGGAGCTCACCGCGAAGCTGGGCATCCAGCGCAGCGACCTCGAGTACTTCGAGCAGGTCGGACGGTGGATGTACGTCCCGTTCCACGACGGGGTGATCAGTCAGTACGAGGGCTACGAGGAGCTCGAGGAGCTCGACTGGGAGCGACTCCGCCGCGAGCACGGTGACATCCAGCGCCTCGACCGCATCCTCGAGGCGGAGGGCGACACGCCGAACCGCTACAAGGCCTCCAAACAGGCCGACGTGCTGATGCTGTTCTACCTCCTCTCCGCCGACGAGCTGCGCGACCTCCTCGGCCACCTCGGTTACGCCCTGGACGCCGAGACCGTCGCGCGCACCGTCGACTACTACCTCGCCCGCACGACCCACGGCTCGACGCTGAGCTCCGTCGTGCACGGTTGGGTGCTCGCCCGTCGCCACCGCGAGCGCGCGCTGGAGTACCTCACGCAGGCGTTGGCCAGCGACGTGAACGACGTGCAGGGTGGGACGACCAGGGAGGGGGTGCACCTCGCCGCGATGGCCGGCAGCGTGGACCTGATCCTGCGGTGCTTCCCCGGACTGGAGATGCGGGAGGGCGTGCTGCGGGTGGACCCGGTGTGGCCGGAGGCCCTCGGGGTGTTGGAGTTCGGCATCACCTACCGCGGCCACCCCCTCACGGTCCGGGTCAGCGGCGAGTCCCTGCGGCTGACCAGCGCCCCGGGGGACCGGCCGGCGATCACCGTGTGCTCACCGTGGGAGACCTTCGAGCTGGCGCCGGGGTCCTCCGTGGAGCTTCACCACCGACCGGCGGTGCCCCGGGACGCTGCCCATACCTAGGGTGAGTGCCCGGGGTGGTGTCACCTGGCAGTATCCGCGGCCCGCGCAGACGTCGGGGAGCCGGAGAGGACCGCACGTGATGGCCGATGACCACGAGGACCCGCCGGCGGGTTACGTCGAGGGCGAGTTCCACCGGGACACCACCTATCTGGACGATCGGATCACCGCCGACGGCCGGGGCGGCTGGCCGGTCCAGGCCGGTCGCTACCGCCTGGTGGTCAGCCGTGCCTGTCCGTGGGCGAACCGGGCGATCATCGTCCGACGCCTCCTGGGCCTCGAGGACGCCCTCCCGATGGCCGTCGCCGGCCCGACCCACGGGTGGAAGAGCTGGAAGTTCGACCTCGATCCCGGTGGTGTGGATCCGGTGCTGGGGATCGAGCGGCTACGGGACGCCTACCTCGCCCGTGACCCCGGGTACGCCCACGGCATCACGGTGCCGGCGATCGTCGACGTCCCCAGTGGCCAGGTGGTCACCAACGACTTCAGCCAGATCACCCTCGACCTGTCCACCGAGTGGGTCGCCCACCACCGGGAGGGCGCCCCGGACCTGTACCCGGACGGGTTGCGTGACGAGATCGACGACGTCGCCCGGGTCGTGTACCGGGACGTGAACAACGCGGTCTACGAGGCGGGGTTCGCGGGCCGGGCCGAGGCGTACGCGGAGGCCTACGAGCGGCTGTTCGCACGCCTGGACTGGCTCACCGAGCGGCTGGCGACCCGTCGCTACCTCGTCGGCGACCACCTCACGGAGGCCGACGTCCGGTTGTTCACGACGCTGGTGCGCTTCGACGCCGTCTACCACAACCACTTCCGTTGCAACCGGAACAAGCTCACCGAGATGCCCGTCCTGTGGGCCTACGCACGGGACCTGTTCCAGACCCCCGGGTTCGGCGACACCATCGACTTCGGGCACATCAAGCGCCACTACTACGAGGTCCACACCGACATCAACCCCACCGGGATCGTCCCGCTCGGCCCGGACCTGTCGGTGTGGGCGCAGCCGCACGACCGTGACACCCTCCCCGGCACCCCGTTCGGGGACGGCACGCCACCCCCACCACCACCGCGTGACGAGGTCGTCCCCACCGGGCACAACCCCGCGCTGAGGTGACGTGGTGGGCGATCCCCGCGACCGGGACCCTCCAGGTCGTCCTCCCGACGTGGGGGTACGCACCTCCCCACGACGGCTCACCGCCGAGGAGATCCAGGCACGCACCCCCCCGGGGCGGAACCGCTACGCCGACTTCCTGCGGTTCGCCTCGATCCTCGTCGTGGTCCTCGGGCACTGGCTGATCTCGGTCGTCACCGTCACCGACGGCCAGCTCGAGGGGGAGAGCCTGCTGGCGCTGGTACCCGAGACCCAGTGGCTGACCTGGGTGTTCCAGGTGATGCCGCTGTTCTTCTGGGTTGGCGGATACGCCAACGCCGCGGCGTACCGCTCGGCACGGACCCGCGGCATCGGGTGGGCCGACTGGGTCCGTGGCCGTGCCCGTCGGTTGCTCCGGCCCGCCGTCCCGCTCTTCGCCGTCTGGATCCCCGTCGGTGTGGTCCTCGGCTGGTTCGGTGTGCCGCGCGACATGCTGCAGTTCGCCACCCAGGTCGTGATCGTGCCGGTGTGGTTCCTCGCCGCCTACCTGGTCGTGTGCTCCTTCGTCCCGGTGACCTACCGCCTCCACGAGGCCGCCCCGGTGGCGACGCTGCTGACGTTCGTCTCACTCGCCGTCGGGGTCGACGTCCTGCACCAGCTCGGCACCCCCGTGATCGGGTGGTCGAACTTCCTGTGGGTGTGGGGTGCGATCCACCAGGCCGGCTACCTGTGGCACGACGAGGACCGCGGGCGTGA
>SLDB01000070.1 GCA_007125475.1 Nitriliruptoraceae bacterium
AACCTTCAACGCCGCCCTCGACGCGTTCCTGAAGCGGTACGCCGCCACCATCGGAGGGACGTGACCACTGGAATCGATCCGGGGTCGCCTCCCCTGCCGACCGCGTGGGACCTTTGCCGGCCCCCGCAGGGGCGGACGGGACTGTTCCACCCCCTGCCCTCCGCGTTCGATGGAAGGTCCGCGATACATCGGTCGATCTCGTCGTCTGACCGGTGCCCCAGGTCCTGCTGCACCGAAGCCCGTGGAAGGAGCAGACATGACCGATCTTCCGACCGAACTGACGTCCCGCGAGCTCGACCGGGACGGGACCCGACTGGTGTACTGGCTGTACGGGGCCGCCGACGGTCCGCTGGTGACACTCACCCACGGGGTCTCGCTCGACCGACACACCTTCGACGAGCAGGTCCCCGCGCTGGTTGACGCCGGCTACCGCGTGCTCACCTGGGACATCCGCGGTCACGGCCGCAGCCAGCCGATCGGCGCCGGCATCAGCATGAGCGAGGTGGCCGACGACCTGGTCGCGATCCTCGACGACGTCCCGGCTGACTGCGCGGTCGTCGTCGGGCAGTCCTTCGGCGGCATGGTGATCCAGGATGTGCTCGACCGGTATCCGGAACGGGTCGCCGCGATGGTCGTGATCGGTGCACCGGCGCTCGGTGATCGGCCCGGACCGGTGATGCGCGTCCTGCAACGCCTGCGTGTCCACATGATCAAGGCGTGGCCGGATCGGTTCCTGCGGTGGGTGTTCGCGGCGCTGGTCACCCGGGACCCCGAGGTCCGCGCCTACGTCTCCGCCGCGACCCGGCAACTCGACAAGCGCAGCTTCGTGGCGGTGTCGTTCGCCGCGATGGACGGCTACCTGCGCGAGGAACACGCCTCCACCCATGGCGTCCCGGTCCTGCTCCTCCACGGCGAGCGGGAGGAACGCGCCGTGCTCCGGGCGATGCAGCGATGGGGAGAGCGGGATCCCTCCATCCAGCGCGAGGTGCTAGCGGGCGGCCACCTGGTCAACCAGGAGAACGCGGAGGCATGCAACGAGGCGCTCCTCGCCTTCCTCGGGGAGCACGTCACCGCCGGTTCGTCCAACGACTACGCGGGCTGACTACCGCCACGACGGGGACGTCGGCAGCCGGCAGGGCGCCGTCGATGACGAATGGCCCGAGGTCCACCTGCCGGCGGTCCCCCGGGGACGGGTCAGCCGCGCAACCGGTGGACGAGTCGGGGGAGCAGGCGGTACGGCACGGGTGCGGCGGTCGTCTGGTCGACGGTGCCGGCGAGGTAGAGGTCGTGCTCGGGGCACCAGAACAGCCACGAGCCGCTCGCACCGGTGTGGCCGATGAACGTCGGCGACCGCCGGCCCGCGTTCATCAGCCGGGGGATCCGGTAGCGCTTGATGCCCAGCCCGTACTCGATCGGCCACCCGGGCGCCATGATCGCGGTGCGAGACCGGGGAAGCCCGAACCGGTTCCAACGTGCCCGCATTTCGTGGAGGGTGTCCCCGCGCTCGAACAGCTCACCAGCGAGGAGCGCCCGTAGGAAGACGAGCGCATCCGCGGCGGTGCCGATCAGCCCACCCTCGGGCGCCATCGAGGCCATCGCCCGGGGTCGATCGAGCACCGTGTCGCCGGACCACATGGCCGCCGGGGAGCGGTCCTGCCCCTCGCGCGGGTGACCGGCGAACCAGGTGTCGTCGAGGCCCAGTGGTTGAAGGATCTGCACCTCGACGGCCCGCGGGAACGTCTTGGCGGTGACCGCCGCGACGACCGCACCCAACAGCTGGAAGTTGGTGTCCGAGTAGCGGGCACGATGCCGCGCGGCTCCCGGGTCCTGCGGCGGGAAGTACGGGGTGAGTCGGCGCGACCGGTCGAGCACCTCGTCGAGGGTGTAGGCGAAGTCGCCCTCCTCGATCCGCTCGGTGAAGCTGGCCTCCCCCTCCGGGGTGTCCAGGAAGTAGTCGGGCAACCCCGAGGTGTGTGCGAGCAGATGGCGGACGGTGACCGCCGCGCTGTGGTCCACCCCCTTGTGACGGTGCAGCCCCTCGGTGAGCTGCGGTGGCAGGTAGGTCCGGATCCCGGCGTCGAGGTCGAGGCGACCCTGCTCCCACAACTGCATCACCGCGGTCGCCGTGTACAACTTGGTGACGCTGGCGTAGTGGAACGGCGTGTCGGGTTGCAGCGCCGGCCCGTCGGGCTGCGCCGGGCCGGTCGCCGCAACGTGGCGCACCCCACCGTCGCCGCTCTCCACGGCGATGACGGCATGGCGGATCCCACGTCGCCCGACGAGTTGCTCGACCTGGTCGTCGAGGATGGCCGGCACGGTGGTCTCCGCCATGATGTCGCTCCTGCTCGTGCGGCGAGGGACACCCCCGGCGCCCTTCGCCGTGCCCGCCCACATGCGGCGTGATCTTCGTTGTCGGCTTCCGGTACCGGCAGGGCCGGAAGCCCTGCCGGTACCGGGACCAACTCACGCATCCCCGGCTGATCGCGGTGGATCCACACACCGCAGCGCGCCCGGATCACCAACCAGGGGCGCCGCAGCCGTCACCGCCCGCTGGCGCCGCCAGACCCTTGCTGACGTTGGATCGCCTCGAGCACGAAGATCGCGCCGGTGAACCCCGGCACCAACCACTGCGCGACACGCAGGCGACGCTGGGCGGCCGCGACGTCAGCGGGCGTGGCCGCGATCGGGGTGATCGCCGTCGCGACGGGGACGTCACCGCCCCGCACGACACGTTGCCCCGAGATCCCGGTCTCGGCGGTGGAGAGCATCGCCGCCAGGGTCACCGCCGAGCGCAGCCGGCGGAGGCCGAGGGATCCCTGGTCGCGACCCGCAGGGGTGGGGACGAGCCGACCGAGCGCGTACGCACTGGCAACATGCGCCAACAGCGTCGCTCCGGCGATCGGCGCCCAACGGAACCAGCCGGCGTTGGCCACCCGGGTGCGCTGGGTGTGATCGTCGACCTCGATCGTGGCGCCGTTGAGGCCGACGGCTCCCATCCATGCGCCACCGAACCACGCGGCCAACCCGACGTCGTGGATCACGGCCAGGGTGGTTGTACGGTGCATCTTTTCCTTCGATCCTCCCCCACGTGATCGAGTCACCACATGGTCGCCGCCGGCCGCACGCGCCAGGCCCGCAACACCGTACGGCGTGTCGGCCGCTGGAGCCTGGACCTGGCGACGACCCTGCTGCGCTACAGCGCGCAACGCATCCCGACCTACCGCCGGCACCGCGGGGAAACCCCCGGGGGGCCGCCCAACTTCGACCGGGAACTCCCCGGTGACCCGGCCACGCTGCAGCGTCCCGGTGCGGGGATCGGTCCCCTCTACCACCGCAGCTACTGGATCTTCGTCACCGACGAGTCGCTGTCCGCCGAAGGGCTGATCAGCACCATCCTCGCGGAACCCAACCAGGTCGCGCCGGTCGAGATGGCGAGTTTCGAAACCCTCGACGGTGAGCCGGCCCGCGATCTGCAGGTCGGCGACGAGCTCATCGTCCGCCTCCCCGGTCCGTGGAACGGCCCCATACGCGTGATCGAACGCACCCCGACCTCGTTCCGATTCGCGACGCTGCGTGGACACATGGAGGCCGGCGAGATCGAGTTCCGGACAAGCGTGGATGCGCGCGGCTTCCTCGAGTTCCGCATCGAGTCGTGGGCCCGCAGCGGGGACCCGCTGTTCGACCTGCTGTACGGGCGGCTGTTCATCGGACGTGAGCTGCAGCAGCACATGTGGGCGCAGTTCTGCCTGCGCGTGGCCAGGGTCAGCGGCGGAGTGCGGATGAGCAACGTGGCCTCGAGCACCCAACGCCTCGAACCGGACCGGTGAGCAGTTCTCCCCACATCGTCCAGACCGCACCCGTCGCCGCGCGGACGGCGCGTGCGTACCACCACCTGCACGATCGAGCCGTCAACTTCGAGCCACTCGAGTGGGAACACGCCCTCGCCGACCCGGCCTGGCAGGTCGACCGCCAACACACGCCGCTGCCTACGGAGGCCCCCGGCCCACCACGACCTGGCGGCCCGTTCGAGGTGGCTCGTGGTCTGCTCGCCAGCTACGAGGTGGCCGA
>SLDB01000115.1 GCA_007125475.1 Nitriliruptoraceae bacterium
GCCGGGACCCTCGCCGAAGCGCTGGGTCTCGCCCCCCGCGCGCTCGAGCCCGCGCGGAGATCTGCCGACTCCGGCCGCGAGGACGCCGAGGCGATGCTCCGTGTGGTGCTGCCGGCCTTGATGGAACAGGTCCCCGACCAGACCCCGCACCTCGACGACGTCGACACCGACGACCTGATCGACTTCTTCGCCACCTGGATCTGCGCTCGCGGCTCGCTGCCCGCGGTGCGGTTCGGTGACGAGCCGTACGGCGTGCTCCCCGTCACCCGGCTCGCCGACCTCGAGGCCCTCCCCAGCGACGACGAGGCCGACGAGGCGCTCCAGGGGTTCCTCGGCAGCTACGCGACGACGGTCGGTCGATGGCTGGCAGCCCGCGCCGACGAGCACGTGTCGGTGATCTCTCCCGATGGCGACGACCCGGCGGCAGCGCTGGAGGACGCGCTGAAGGTCTCGCCGGTCTCCCGCCGCCTCGACGTCGACGCCGGCGACGGGGAGGGCACGTTCCCGGTCGGGTGCCCCTACGTGACCCACGACGACCACCAGCCGGGCGAGTACCTCGAAGCGCTGCGCACCACGGCCCTGTCGGCGCTCCCTGACCCGTCCGCCGACGATCAGGACACGCCGCTCCTCTACCGCCTGGCACGCCGCTCCGCGTCCCGCCGGGTCGGCCGGCTGGCCCAGCTGGCCCAGGCCGGCGCCTCCGGACAGGTGGCTTCACAGCTCGACACCATCCTCGGTCGCCTCGGCGAGGCCGACCTGCGGATCGCACCGGAGCGTGAGGCCGACGAGCCCGAGGCCGGGGGGGACGCCACCGGAGCAGGGCGGGGTGCCGCCACCCAGGGCCCCCGGATCAGCGCCCGTGTGCGGCGGCAGGCGGAGGTCGTCGGCGGGGAGCTCGCCGTCGTTCGCGACCTGTCGGCGGCGGTCGAGACCCTCTCGTCGGTGCAGCAGTCATCGATCGCTCAGCTCGCCGATCGCGGTGAGCTGAGTGGGTTCGACCAGGCCGTCGGGAACCGGCTGCAGTGGTTCACCCGCGGGTTCGGGGACGCGCTACGCCACCTGGCACGGGTTGCCGAGCGCGACGACGGCGTGGCGCAGCTCGAGACGCTGCTGTTCGAGACCGTCGACGTGGTCCAGCACCGGGTGGACGCCTGGGCGGCGGGCCTCGCGTACCGACGGCTGACCGCACGGCGTCGCCACGCCGACGTCGAGGGACTCCGCGGTGGGTACTACGGCCTCCTCGGCCGCTTGCGCACGTCGTCGGCGACGGCCGAGACCGACGGCTACCTGCAGGCACCGAGCCCCGAGCAGGCAACGACGGCGGCCGTGCTCCGGGCCGCTCACCTGCGGTTCGGTGACGAGGGGGCGTTCGACGTCGACCTGTCCTCCGAGCGGGTCCGGCACGCGCTCGGGCTGTACGAGCTGGTACAGCGCGGCCTGTCGCTGGAGGAGATCCTCGGCCTGGCGGGGGAACGGTGGCTTCACGACCGGCAGCTGGACCGGCTGATCGCGCCGCTGCGCGCCCGGTTCCCGCTCCACGATCCGGACGACGGTGAGTCGCTCGAGATCCGGCTGTTCGACGGGCGGCGGTTCCTGGACGCCGATCTCGAGGAGCTCGACCTCGACGACGACGGGGCGGCCGAACCGCTGCGACGCCTGCGGAACGCGCTCTCCGACGACCTCGATGCCCTGTCGGACCTGGTCATGGCCGAGGCGGTGCACCAGCGGGTGCAGGGCAACGCCGACGCCGCCCACGCCTGGCTGCAGGTGCTCTCGGGCGATGTCGGCCCGGCCGAGCCGACGTTCCAGCGCACCCATCGGCGGGGGCACGGCACCGCCCACGCGGTCCTGCTGCTGGCGCGTGCACGCCAACCTTCCGGCGAGGCGACACCGCGGGAGCTCGCCGAGCCGTCGCTGGCGGCGTGGGTGACCGAGGTGCTGGGCGGCCTCGGTGGCCGCGAGGTGACGGTCGAGGTGTCCAGCGACGGGCGTCCCGGCACGTCGATGTCGCTCGCCGTCGGAGCCGATCTGGGGATGACGCCGTGGGACCTCGTCGTCGGTGGCCGTGACGAGGTGCGGCTGCGGGCGACCGTGACGTTCCTGCGGCGATGGCAGACCGACGAGGAGCTCGCCGCACAGCTCGGTCCGCCCCCCGCGAGCCTGCCGGCCCTCACCGGCGACCGGTCGGTCGCGGTCCACCTCGACGGGACGGACGGTGTCGAGGAGGTGCTGGCTCGGGCAGGCACGATCCGCCAGGGTCTGGCGCGTGGCCGCCCGCTCCAGCTCTCCGACCTGCACGCCACCGCCGACGCCACCCGGTCGCTGCACGAGGAAGAGACGGTCGCACGACTCGTCGAGGCGGCGGGCGCGCTCCGTGGCCGCGTCGAGGAGCTCGCTTCGCACGTCGACGACCTCGCCGCACGGCTCGACCAGGACCTGAACGCGGCGCTGGTGCACGCCCGCAACCTGCGGACGCTCCGCGACGACGCCGCGACCGGCGCCGAGGTCGCGACCGAAGCCGCCGCGCTGCACACCGCCACCGACTCCCTCCACGGCACGCTCGTCGCGGTGTCGCGCACCGCCGTTCCCCGGGCGCTGCTGCTGTCGGCCTCGACGGAGCTGCGCGACGACCCCGACCGGTTCGAGGACGACGCGCTCGCCGTCATCGAGCACCTGCAGCGGGGGCGGCGGACGCTGAGCGACGCGCTGACGGCGACCAACGACACCCCACGGACCGCCCCGGAGGCTCGCGGCGCCGTTCGGGTCCTGACCGAGGCCCTGCAGGGCGCACTGGACGGGCGGGCGCTGCACGTCCTGCCGCCGTACGTGCCGCGTGACGCGGCCGCCCCGGAGCTTCAGGCCACGTCGCCGGTCGGCGAGCGGCTCGCCGACTGGTCGACGGCCCGCGCCGGCGTCCGGGCGGCCCTGGCGTTCGCGGACGCGACCGACGTCCACACCTTCGCGGTCACCGAGGCAGCCACCACCGACGACACCGGTGCGGACGTCGGCGACCCTCGCGACGAGGTGGTCTCGCCGCGGTCCCGGTTCGCCGGCACGGTGCTCTCCCCGTCGGACGACCCGGCCGCCCTCGATGCGGTCGTCGGCGTCGTCATCGACGAGTGGGTCGAGTCGGTGCCGAGCCGCGAGCAGGTGACGGGGATCGCGATCAACCACGACACACCGCGGAACGAGGCCCCCAACGCGCTGCTGCTGTGCGAGCCGCCGACGACCGCCCTGCGCCGCTGGGACGCGTCCGAAGCCGCCACGATGGTGGTCGAGACGCTGCGGTGGATGAAGGTCCGGGCGTTGACCACCGAGGTCGCCGCCCCGCTCGGGTCGCTGCTCGCCGGGGCCAATCAGGTCGCCAGGCGGGGTGGCGACGCCGACGACGCCCAGCCGCGCGTGCCGTGGCAGCAGCTGCGCTGGGAGCTCCTCCCGGTCGACCTCGGTTCGGGGCAGTTCGTCCTCACCGACGGGATCGACGCCGACATGCTCAACGAGGCGATCAGCCGCCGGAGGCGATGACCGATGGCCGGACTCCCCGGAACCCAGCAGCTGTACGGCGTCAACACCACGACGTCGGTCGAGGACAACCTCCTCGCCCCGGTGAAGGACCCCCTGTGGTTCCTCGCGATGCAGTGGCGCACCGGCGAGTTCGAGGCGGAGAACGGCGGGGTGGCCGCCGAGCTCGAGGTCCGCTCCATCGAGCATCGCCTGGAGCGCATCGTCCGTGGCGGGGAGGCCACCGAGCTGGACCTCGACGTGCCGCTCGAGCACGCCGTCGAAGAGGAGGACGACGACGGCACCTCCCCGGCGTGGCGGAGCGCCGCCCTCGCGTACGGGTTCGACGCGGTCGCCGACGGCAAGACGCTCCGGGTGCACGACTACCCCGGCCACGGGCTGGACTGGTACCACTTCGACGTGGTCGGGACTGCCGAGGACGTCGCCGAGGAGGCCGTCACCCGCCACCTGCTCCCGACGACGATGCGGGTGCACGGAGCGCCGGACCCCCGGTGGTGGCGCTTCGAGTCCTCCGGCGACGAGCCGATCGCCCCGGTCGACCCCGA
>SLDB01000037.1 GCA_007125475.1 Nitriliruptoraceae bacterium
GGTGCTGGTGGCCGGCAACGACGACCTGCGGTTCGTGGCGTTCACGATCAACGACCCGTTCGTCGCCCGGATCTACGCCTCGCAGGGGTTCGCGATCGGCACCGACCGGCCCGCAGAGATCCGCCGGGCGCTCGAGGCCGAAGACGAAGACGACGGGTGAACCTGGGATGCCCCGGCGGCGCCGCGGCCGGCGACGTGCGAGGATCACCCGGTACGCAGCGGGCGTGCGACCCGCCGCACGGGAGCGCCACGACGATGCCCGAGTTCGTCTACACCGCGCTGCGCGACGACGACGCGGTGGTGCGCTTCCGCCTGGATGCGGCCACCGGCGCGCTCACCGACCGAGCCGTGATCGATGTCGGTGACGGTCCGTCGCTGCTCGCGCTGCACCCGCACCTGCCGGTGCTCTACGTCGGCCACCGCGGCGCGACCGCGGCCGGTTCGACCGCCAGCGCCGAGGGTGCGTGGCTGGGGCTCTCCAGCCACCGCCTCGATACGGCCACCGGCGGGCTCGAGGAGGTCTCGCGGGTGGCGTTGGGTGTCGAGCCGGGGTACCTGGCCACCGACCGCACCGGCCGGTGGCTGCTCACCGCCCACTACTACGCCGGGGCGTGCCTGGTGCACCGCACCGACGACGACGGCCGGATCGCCGCCGACCCACCCGACCACGTGCCGTGCGGGATCGGGGCCCACTACGTCGCCACCGACCCGTCCAACCGCTACGCCTACGTCCCCCACATCACCCACGGCGGCAAGGGGCTGCTCGTCCTCGACGAAGCCGAGCGCACCCCGCTCAACGCGATCCTCTCCTTCCGCTTCGACGCCGAGACCGGGGAGATGACGCCCAACGAGCCGGACCGGCTCGCGGCCGGACCCGGGGTCGGCCCCCGGCACCTGGCGTTCCACCCGCACCTCGAGGTGGTGCACGCGGTGAACGAGCAGGGCTCGTCGGTGAGCTGTCTGCAGCTCGACCCGGAGACCGGGCGGCTGGTGGCGCTGGCGACCACCTCGACGTTGCCCTCGCCCGACACCGACACCTACGCCGCCTCGCAGCTGCGCGTCCACCCGAGCGGGCGGTTCGTGTACGCCAGCAACCGCGGTTACGACAGCGTGGTGACGTTCGCCGCCGATGCGGCCACCGGGGCGCTTGCGGCCGTCGACTGGGTGGCGACCGACGCCTCGCCGCGGGCGATCGAACTGGACACCGCCGGCCGGTACCTGTTCGCCGCCGGGCTCGACACCGGCCGGGTGCAGACGTTCGCGATTCACCCCGACACCGGGGCGCTCACCGAGGTCGGGACGGTGCACGCCGGTGGCCGGCCGATGTGGGTGCTGGCCGTCGACACGGGTGGGTGAGGCGGGCGTCGCCGCGGTCGGGCCGGTGGTGCCGGCCGTCAGGCCACCGGCACCGCCAGCGCGTCGATCGCCTCCTGCAGCGTGGTGACCCCGATCACCGTGGTGCCGTGCAGTTCGACGTCCTCGAGCTGTTCGAGCTGGCCGGCCGGGACGATGAGCACGTCGGCGCCGGCGCGGTTGGCGGCCTTGGCCTTCGCCGGAAGCTGGCCGATCCGGGTGACGGTGCCGTCACCGAGGATCCCGCCGGTGCCGGCGATGTGCCGGCCCTGGGCCAGGTCGGTGCCCGAAGCTTCCGCGTAAGTGGTCAGCGCCACCATCATCCCGTGCGAGCTGCCCAGCGAGAGGTTGCGGAACCAGTCGGTGGGCAGCCGCTCGAGCGCGGCGAACCGGATCCGGGCGTCCAGGCCCTCGGGGGCGAGGTCGAGGGTGGAGACCACCCGGTAGGGCAGCCCGGAGCCGTCCACGGAGAACTGCTGACCGGTGCCGGTGGTGAAGCTGAACGACTCGGCCGGGTCGGCGACGTCGCTGTGGTCGACCTTCGGCGCGATCGCGGCGTTCCAGGCGGCGCGATCGGTGAGCTCGACACCGTTGACCGAGGCGAGCCGGGCGATCGGGGGCAGGCCCTCGATCATCGGGTCGCGGACCTCGACGGCCAGGCGCATCTGCAGGTCCCGGCCGGCGTGCTGCAGGCCGACGGTGGCGGCCGCCGGGTCACTCAGGGCCGGACGGTGGGCGAGCTTGCCCTGACGCAGGTCCTGCATCGGTGCCCCGGTGCCGGCGATCCGATCGTGGATCACCTCGATCACCAGCGGTGGGCGGCCGACCGCCAACCACGTCCACTGCCCCGGCGGGTCGATCACGCCCTCATTGACGGTGAGGCGGCCATCCAGACGCCAGGCGGTGCCGGGCGGGTCGGCGGAGATCACGTGCATCCACGGCACCGGCAACAGCAGGCCGATCACGGCCACGACCACGACGACGTACGGCCAGCGCCGATGGCGCGAGCCGTCGCGTGCGCGTCGTCGGCCGAGGGCCATGCGACACCTCCCACTCCCATGAGATGGTGATCGATCGTACAGGGTGTCATAGGACGTCCACATGAACGTTGACACGCTCAACAGCATCCCGCCGTGAGCGCACGACCACGTGCATCGGGGCCGGACGGGTGGTATCGGGCGGGGTGAACACGCCTGCGGAGCCGGCCACGGGGCCATCGACGGGGGGACGGGGTCGCTCCGCGAAGTCGATTCGCGGCAGGCCACCGCCACCACCGCTCGCCTCACGACGTGACGTAGGCGTAGATCAGGACGTGACGTAGGCGTAGATCAGGACGGCGGCGAATCCGACGATCGAGACCAGGGGGGTGACGACGCCTACGATCCCCCGCCGCCAGGGGAACTGCCCCTCGCGGCCGTGTGCCTGGTTCTCGGCCTGATGCATCTTCGCGTGACTGGGCCAGAACATGTGCCGAGCTCCCCTCCCCGACCTCTCCGACGAGATCCCCGATCGTCCCCGCCTATCCCCGACTATCCCTGACGGACGCGTTCGCGGCGCCTCACGGTGCCCGAACCCCGATGTCGGGGCAAGACATCGGGGCCGTCGTGCGCTCCAGTGGGGTGGGATGTTCGTCGGAGGATGGATGCATGCGGACCTCGGTGAGATTCGACGACGATCTCGCGGCGAAGGCCCGTGAGCTCGGCATCAACGTGTCGGAGGCGGCCAGGGAAGGCCTTCGTCGCGCGATCCGCCGCCGTCGCGCTGGGGTGCGACGCCGGCCCTGACGACGTCAGGTGTGACCGGGCATTTCGGGTTCCCACAAGCTCGCTCAATGGCTTGCTAGCCGAACGTGTGTTCGATTACGATGGCATCGTTCGAGGCAGGCGGAGAATGCATGGTGCGTGGCAGGCAGCACAGCCCCGGTTCGTGGTGCGGTTCGTCTGCCCTCGCCGGGGGGCGTGCCACGTCGAGCTCGGCAGCTGCGTTGAGCTCGGCAGTCCGGGAGCTGGGCGACCTGGCCTCCCTGCCACGTGGGCGCCCGGTTCGTCGTTACGCACCGGTTGTTCGCGGCCCGTGGCCCGGTGCCGGCGCGATCGCGGCCGAGCGCCGCGGCGGTTGGGGTGACGTCGGCCAGTCATCACCCGGGCACGCCACCGGCCACGAGGAATCGTTGACGCCGCGCACCGGGGATGGCGGACGGTCGTGGTCGGCCGAGGTGATCCACGCCGAGATCGACGCCCTGGGCCAGGTGGATCTCGACGCTCTTGAGCGCACCGACCTGCAACAGCTGCTGGTCGAGATGCGCGGGCCGCTGCGCCGTCTCGAAGCCGCGCGTGCGAAGGCCACCGGTGCGTTGCACCGTCGTGAGGCGGCCCGGGAGAACGGGCCGCGCGCCGGCGACCGCGTGTGTCGGGAGTTCCTCACCGGCCAGCTCGGGCTCCCGCCCTCCGAGGCCACCGAGGTCACCGCCACCTCGAAGCACCTCCCGGATGCGCCGACGACGGGACGGGCCTACGAGGAAGGACGCCTGACCTCAAAGCACGCGGCCGTGATCACCTCCTGCCTCCCGCACATACCTCGGGAGCGCCGTGGCGAAGTCGAATCCCAGCTGATCGAGCTGGCCGGCCACCTCGAGCCGGTGGCGCTGGGCAGGAAGGCGCGTGAGTTCATCGCCGTGCACGACGCCCAGCGGCTGCGCACCGTCGAGAA
>SLDB01000218.1 GCA_007125475.1 Nitriliruptoraceae bacterium
CCGCCGACGACGTCGTCGCGGCCGCCGACGCCACCGAGGCCCTCGCCCCCGAGGCCGAGGGCGGCGCCGACGAGCCCACCGACGCCACCGAGGCCCCCCGCGCCGCTGACGCCACCGTCGAGGGCGGCGAGGCCGCGACGGCCGACGAGGACACCCCCCAGGGCGACACCCCCCAGGACGACACCCCCAAGGACGGTGAGGCCTGATGCTCGCACCCAAGCGCGTCAAGCACCGCAAGCAGCACCGCCCCCGCCCGCTGAAGGGGTTGTCCAAGGGCCACACCCAGGTCTACGTGGGTGACTACGGCCTGATGGCGACCAGCCCCGGGTGGATCACGGCGCGCCAGATCGAGTCGGCGCGTATCGCGATCACCCGGGCGATCAAGCGCGGCGGGAAGGTGAGGATCACGATCTTCCCCGACCGCTCCATCACCAAGAAGCCGCTCGAGACCCGTATGGGCTCCGGGAAGGGTTCGCCGGAGCTGTGGGTCGCCCCGGTGAAGCCCGGCCGGGTGATGTTCGAGCTCTCCGGGGTCGACGAGGTGCTCGCCCGTGAGGCGATGCGGAAGGCCTCGCACAAGCTCCCGGTGACGACGAAGTTCGTGAAGCGCGAGGAGGGCGGCGAATGATGACCGCGACCGAGCTGCGTGAGCTCCCGGACGACGAGCTCCGCCAGAAGCTGGCCGAGGGCAAGGAGGAGCTGTTCAACCTGCGCTTCCAGGTCGTCACCGGTCAGCTCGACAACCCGCGACGCATCAGTGAGGTCAAGCGCGAGGTCGCGCGGGTCCTGACCGTCCTGCGTGAGCGCGACATCGCGGCAGCCGCCCGCGAGAACGAGGCCTGATCATGGCAGACACGATCGAACGCAACTCCCGCAAGGAACGGCAGGGGATCGTGGTCTCCGCCGTGCAGGACAAGACCATCGTGGTGCGCATCGAGCGTCGCACCACCCACCCGCTCTACGGCAAGACGCTCACCAAGAGCAAGCGCTACCACGTCCACGACGAGGAGAACGACGCCGGCGTCGGGGACTTCGTGCGCATCGTCGAGACGCGCCCGATCTCCAAGCTCAAGCGCTGGCGCCTCGACAGCGTCGTCGAGCGCGCCAAGTGACCACGCCGGGACACGTCGCGGCCACCACGGCCGCCACGGTCACGTCGGACGTCCACGAAGCAGAGAGAGAACGATGATCCAGACCGAATCGCGGCTGAAGGTCGCGGACAACTCGGGGGCACGCCAGGTGCAGTGCATCCGCGTGCTCGGCGGCTCCGGCCGTCGGTACGCGTCGGTCGGCGACGTCTTCGTCGGCACCGTCAAGCACGCCATCCCGCAGTCCAACGTCAAGAAGGGCGAGGTCGTCCGCTGCGTGGTCGTGCGCACCTCCAAGGAGCGCCGCCGCCCCGACGGGTCCTACATCCGCTTCGACGACAACGCCTGCGTGATCATCGGCCAGGACGGCCGGCCGCGCGGGACCCGCATCTTCGGCCCCGTCGCCCGCGAGCTCCGCGACGGCCGGTTCATGCGGATCATCTCGCTCGCACCGGAGGTGCTGTGATGCGACGTATCCGCAAGGACGACCAGGTGAAGGTGATCGCCGGCAAGGACGCGGGGAAGTCCGGCCGCGTCGTGAAGGTGTTCACCGACCGCAACCGGGTCCTCGTCGAGGGCGTGAACTACGTCACCAAGCACGAGCGGATCCAACAGAGCCGCGGCGGCGCCCAGGAGGGCGGGATCCTGCAGACCGAGGCGCCCGTCCACGAGTCCAACGTGCTGCCGGTGTGCCCGTCGTGCGGCGAGGCGACCCGGGTCGCCTACGTCTACGAGGTCGAGGGCGACCGCCGCAGCAAGCTCCGCAGCTGCAAGCGCTGCGAGAGCACGTTCTGACCGGTACGCGCCCGACCCCCGGGCACCCCATCCACACGCCGGCCGGCCCGTCCGACGGACGCGGGACCGGCGCCGCACCCGAAACGGGTGAGGACGAGTCGACCCGGCGAGGAGAGACCATCCGATGAGCGAATCGACCACGGCGACCGCCGCGCGGCCGCGGCTGCGTCAGCGGTACGAGGACGAGGTGCGCGCCGCGTTGCGCGAACGCCTCGGCCTGACCAACGTCATGCAGATCCCGACCCTCGAGAAGATCGTGGTCAACGTCGGTCTCGGTGAGGCCGTCAACGACGCGAAGGCCCTCGAGGGGGCGATCCGCGACCTGTCGACGATCACCGGGCAGAAGCCCCGCGTGAACCGTGCGCGCAAGTCCATCGCCGGGTTCAAGCTCCGCGAGGGCATGCCGATCGGGGTGAAGGTGACGCTCCGCGGTGACCGGATGTGGGAGTTCTTCGACCGGCTGCTGTCGATCGCGTTCCCCCGCGTCCGCGACTTCCGCGGGTTGAAGCCGACGGCGTTCGACGGTCGCGGCAACTACACCTTCGGGCTCACCGAACAGCTGGTGTTCCCCGAGATCGACTACGACGACATCGACGCGGTCCGCGGCATGGACGTCACGATCGTCACCACGGCAGACACCGACGAGCACGGCCGCGCGCTGCTCGAGGCGTTCGGGTTCCCGTTCGCCGCCGGCCAGGAGAGCTGAGCAATGGCGAAGAAGTCCAAGATCGCCGCGCAGAAGCGCGGCGCCCGGTTCGACGTGCAGAACTACACCCGCTGCGAACGCTGCGGGCGGCCGCGCGCGGTCTACCGCCGCTTCCGGCTGTGCCGCGTGTGTTTCCGCCAGATGGCGCACGCCGGGGAACTCCCCGGCATCCGCAAGGCCAGCTGGTAGGCGCCTGTGCCGCCCACCCCACACGGGCGCCGAGACCGGCGTCCGCACGAGCAGGGAAGTGCGGGGCGTGTCCCCGCAACCCCGAGGAGTACCCAGCCATGACCATGACCGACCCCGTCGCGGACATGCTCACGCGTGTGCGCAACGCGTCGCTCGCGTTCCACGAGTCCACCTCGATGCCGTCCTCGAAGATCAAGGTGAACATCGCCCGGATCCTCGACGAGGAGGGCTACATCACCGGGTGGTCGCTCGAGGACACCGAACCCCAGCCGACGCTCACCGTCACGATGAAGTACGGCCCGAACCGTGAGCGGGTCATCACGGGCCTGCGCCGGGTCTCCAAGCCCGGCCTGCGGGTGTACGTCAAGCGGGACGAGATCCCGCGTGTCCTCGGCGGCCTGGGTGTCGCCATCCTCTCCACCAACGCCGGCCTCATGACCGACCGCACCGCCCGCCGGGCGGGTCGCGGCGGCGAGGTGCTGGCGTACGTCTGGTAGGCCGGGAAAGGTCTCGACATGTCCCGCATCGGCAAGCTCCCCGTCCAGGTCCCCGAGGGCGTCGACGTCACGTTGGACGGCCTCACCGTCTCGGTGACCGGCCCGAAGGGTGAACTCGTCCGCGAGATGCCGGAAGGCGTCTCGTTGTCCCTCGACGACGAGGGCGCCGTGATCGTCACCCCCGACGGCGACTCCCGTGAGGAACGCGCCCGGTGGGGGTTGGTCCGCAGCCTCGTCGCGAACATGGTGACCGGGGTGAGCCAGGGCTACACCCGCGTCCTCGAGCTCGTGGGGGTCGGTTACCGGGCCGCGCCGAAGGGCGCCGACCTGGAGTTGCAGGTCGGGTACTCCCACCCGGTGGTGATCGAGGCCCCCGACGGGATCACCTTCGAGGTCCCCCAGCCCACCCGCGTGGTGGTCAGCGGGATCGACAAGGTCCTCGTCGGACAGGTCGCCGCCAACGTCCGCAAGGTCCGCCCCCCCGAGCCGTACAAGGGCAAGGGGATCAAGTACGAGGGCGAGGTCGTCCGCCGCAAGGCCGGGAAGGCCGCCGGACGCTGATCCAGCCCACCCACCCTCAGAGATCCAGCCCACCCACCTCAGAGATCCAGCCCACCCACCCCAGAGATCCAGCGGTGCCGTGACCGACTCCGGTGCCGCCGCCCCGCCTCGGCGGGGCTCGTGGCCACCCACCGGTCGGACCCCCGAACGGCGAGTGGCCCCCACGAGGAGAGCGCACGATGGACACCAGCAAGAAGCGCATCGCCCGGCGGAGCCGGC
>SLDB01000250.1 GCA_007125475.1 Nitriliruptoraceae bacterium
CGGGTCGAGCGGCTGCGGATCTTCATGGGATCCTCCTGTGCCGTTGGGGTCCTGCCACGAGGGGCGTCGCGTTGGTGTGGCAGCACGAGTCACGGTACGAGCGCCTCACCCCGTCACAACGCCGCCGATCCCCGCGTTCGGACAGCCGGCTGAGCAGTCACCATCGAACGGCGACCGGCCGGAGGTCCATCGAGGGCCGGCTATCAGAGGCCGGTTGTCGGCGCAGCCCGTTGGGCGCTGATTGCTGGTCACCCCACCGCGGGCGCAGTAGCGTCGTCTCCTGCACGAAAGCCACGGGACCGCCGCTACCCGCGAGGAGCGGTACGGGTGCGATCACGACCGCGTTCCGCTCGGCGGACGGCCGGCCGGCCGCAGCTGCGACTCACCCATGCGTTGACGTCGCCGAAGGTCGTGGTCGTCCTGCTCGCGGCTGCGGTCCTGTTCACCGGCGTGCTGTTCGTCGTCGACGGCTCGGTCCTCGACGACGGGATCCCGGCTCTGGACGCCCGCATCTTCGAGTGGGCGGTCGGTCACCGGAGCGCGACGACGATCGGCGTGGCCCGGGTGGTGACCTGGCTCGGCGATCTGTGGGTCGTCGCGGTGATCGGGGCCGTGTTCGTGGTACTGGCCCGCCGGCGCACCGGCCACTGGGAGGCGGCTGGACTCGTGGGCGTCACCGTCGGCGGGGCGCTCGCCGTCACCGCGGTGGCCAAGGACATCACCGGCCGGCTCCGACCCGAGGAGACCCTGACTGCGGCGCACAGCCTGGCGTTCCCGTCCGGGCACGCGTCCCGGGCGGCGGTGTTCCTCCTCCTGGTGGCATGGTTGATCCTGCATCTCGCACGTCGACCGGTGCTTCGCGCCCTCGGGGTCCTCGCCTGTGCGGTCATGGCGATCGCCGTGGGGTGGAGCCGGGTGCTGCTGGGTGCGCACTGGCCGACCGATGTCCTCGCCGGGTGGGCGCTCGGTGTGGCGTGGCTGGTCGTGGTCGTTGCCGTCACCCGACCCGTGTTCGCCGCCTCCGATGGCCCCGGCCTCGATGGCCCCGGCCTCGATGGTTCCGGCGTCAACGCCATGTCCCGAAGCCGCGCCGCTGCTGGTTACCGCGACACGCCCGGTCGTCACGGCGCCTCCCGAAGCCACGACACCTCCCTGATCGGTGACCAGGGCGGCACGGACGGGAGCCCCGAACCCCCCCGACGGCGCTTCGCGCTCGCCGTGTCGCCGTGGTCCCCGGGCACGTTCCTCGCGGCCGTCGGATCGGGGCTCCTCCTCACGCTGGTCGGGGTCCTGGTCGGCACCCGGTTCACGGCAGCCACCCCCATCGCGGCTGACGTCGCGCTGCTGGAGGCGTGGGATGTGTCCACACGGCCGTGGATGGTGTCGGTGGCGGCGTGGGTCGGGTACGTCGGGCACCTCGCCGTCGTCGCCGTCGTCGCCGCCGGCCTCGCGATCCACGGCCGGTGGCGGTGGGGTGACTGGCGACTCGGGGAGTTCCTTTTGGCCGTGTTCGGCGGGTCGACGGCGGTCACCGCGACCGTGAAGTTCCTCACCTCCCGCCCCCGTCCCGACGGCGCGTTGCTTGGGACCTACACCTCGGCGTTCCCCTCCGGTCACGCGGTGCGTGCCGTAGCGGTGTACGGACTCGTGTGCTGGTTGGCGTGGTACGTGCTGCGCCGTCCGTGGCTGCGTTTCACCGTCGTGGTCGTCGCCGCCGCTGCCGTGCTCCTCAACGGCGCGGCACGGATCGCCCTGGGTGTCCACTGGCCCAGTGACATCGCCTCCGGTTACGTCATCGGCGGGGTGTGGCTGGCGTGGTGTGTGGTGTTGCTCGGTCCCCGGGTCACTGCCTCCGATGTGTCGGCGGGCACGCCGACGAAGCCCGGTGTGGCCGATGCCGACCGCCACCGAGGGCGCTGACCGTCGATCACGCGTCCGCGGGGGGTCCGTGACGCCACCAACGCCGCCACGTGCGGTGAGGTTCACGACCGGGGTCTCCAGCCGGACCCCGGTGACGTTCGATCACGGCCTCGATCGTGGCGGTGCCGGGGTGTCGGGAGGTCGGCGGACACCGTCGGAGGACCGGGGGCACCCCCGACGGGCGGGCTCTCCCGTCCATATCGTTGCGAGATGGACGAAGCCGAGGCACGCAAGCCCCTCGTCGTACGGATGCGCGAGCGTCTCGTGCTCGACCGCGTGCGGCCCCTCCTCGACGAGGGGGAAGAGGTCACCGCCTGGGCGCACGTCGTCGACGAAACCGACGGCGACACCGGGGTGTTCTCGGTCACCGAGACCCGCTGCGTCCTCGAGTGGGACGTCGGTGCGGCGCAGTCGGCCGTCATGACGGTGCGCTGGAGCGAGCTCGACGCCGTCGCCGTCGACCACGAATCGGCGCGTTGGCCGCTCCTGCGCCTCGAGGGCACCCACGAGGCCATCCGGGTGCGCCTGCCGCTGTCGTCGGGGGCACGGGCCCGGAAGGCCTCGCGGTTGCTGCACCGCATCGCCGAACACGCCCCGGCCCACCTGGTCGACTCCGAGCGCCTCCGGCGCGGCCGCCCGGCAGAGTTCACCGCGGATCGCCGCGGCGTGCGCGGTCACCTGCGTCGGATGCTGGTGACGGTCGCCGGTGTGCTCGTGATCCTCCTCGGTGGGGTGTTCGCCTCGCCGTTCGTCCCCGGGCCCGGTGCGCTGACGACGCTGTTCGGGCTCGCGATCCTCGCCCGCGAGTACGACTGGGCGGGGGAGGTGCATGAGTGGATGCGTCAGAAGGTCGACGCGTTCCTGCAGCGCCGTCGCCGACGCCGGGCCTCCGGCGGGCGTCGTGCAGCACGCAGCGTCGACACCCCGGCCGTCCCCGGGCAGCCGGACGGGGCGGTCTGATCGCACACACCCCGACGACCCGGAGGTCGCCCCCCGTGGGGCGGTCAATCGACGACTCCTAGCGGTCGTCACCGACGCGTGTCGCGACCGCGACCCCGTCGTCGAACGGCAGCACCGCGCAGCTCATCAACGGGTCCTCGACGAGTTCGTGCAGGAAGCGGGCGCACGACTCGGCGTGCACCCCACCCCGGAGCACCCCCCGGGTCACGAGCATCCCGCCGGGCCGCAACAGTCGCCGCAGGTGGGTGAGGTCGTCGGTGTACCGGGCGGGTGAGGACTGCAGCAGGGCGAGGTCGTAGCTGCCGTCGGCGAGTCGGGGGAGCACCGTGTCGGCGTCGCCGTGGATCGAGCGGACCCGTGTCCCGGCCGAGGCGGACCGGAACGCCTCGGAGGCGAGGCGGTGGGTGTGCTGGTCCGCCTCGATGCTGGTGAGCACCCCGCGTTCGGGGAGGGCGTCGAGGATCCACAACCCGGAGACACCTGCGGCGGTACCCACCTCGACGACGCCGCGCGCGTTCGTGGCGGTCACCGCCCAGCGCAGCAACGCCCCGAGTTCCGGCGTCGGCGGTGTGAGGACGGTCTCGGCCGCCTGTCGCGTCGCGGCCAACAGGGCGTCCTCGGCGGCGACGAGCCTGCGGGCACCGGTGAGCATCGTCGCATCGATCCCGGCCGGTTCGTCGGTCGCGTCGGCCACCGGGCGTTCCGGGTTCGCCCCGGCGCTGGCGCCGAACAGCTCATCGATGCCGGGAAGGCTCGGTCGTCGCGACACGGTGTGGCCTCTCTCTCGCCCAGCACAGCGGTGGACCGCGGGGATGATCGTCCGGAACCTACCGATCCGCGCTGGTGCCGGTGTGCATCCCGGCCCCCGGCGATCGGGTCCCCCGCGCCCCCCACAGCCGCTGCTGGAGGCCGGTGGCACGCTGCACCGGTCTCGCGATCGCCTCCCGGAGGAGGTGTTCGTCGGCCAGCAGCGTGGTCCGGTGCCGGGCCCGGGTCACGGCGGTGTAGACCAGTTCGCGGGTGAGGATCGGCGAGGACGTCTCCGGCAGGACGACGACGGCGTGGTCGAACTGGGAGCCCTGACTCTTGTGCACCGTCATCGCGAACGTCGTCTCGCACTCGGGGAGCCGTGCCGGGCTGAGGAATCGCAGGGAGCCGTCGGGTGCACCGAACACCGCGACGTGTCGGTCGCGACGCACCGGGTCGCGCAGGATCACCCCGACGTCACCGTTGTACAGCCGCACGCCGTAGTCGTTCCGGGTGACCAGCACGGGGCGGCCCGCGTACCACGGTGTCCGTGGAAGGAAACCGTCGACCCGGTGGCGGAGGCGGTCCTCGATCATCCGGTTCCACGCCCAGGTCCCGTTCGGGCCGCGGCGCAGGGCGCACAACACGCGCAGGGAGGCGAGTGCGGCGAGGACCCCGGCGGGGTCGGGGGCCTCGGCCACGGCGAGGCGGGCGAACGCGGTGTACGCGGTGACGACGTCGTCCTCGCATCGCTGGTGGGCCCCGGGGTCGGCACGCGGATCGAGGTGGCGCACCCCGTCGGGGTGGCGGTCCTGGCGCTCGTCACCGGCTGTGGGGCCGGCTGTGGGGCCGGCTGTGGGGCCGGCTGTGGGGCCGGTCGTGGGGCCGGTCGTGGTACCGGCCGTGGAGCCACGCCGAAGCACCGTCAGCGTCCCTCCCGGCTCGGAGTCCTCGCGTTGCATCGCCGCGGCGACCGCTCCGAGGTGGCTCTGGCGACCGAATCGGCGGAACCGGTCGAGTCGGATCACCGTGTCCCAGATCCCGGGGTCCGGAACCGGTGCGATGTGGGCGGCGAGGTCGGTGGCGAACAGCGGCTGCAACGCCTCGATAGCGGGGACCGAGTGCTGCAGCAGCGGTCGGCTCCCCGTTGGGCCACAGAGGTCACCGAAGACGGCTCCGGCCTCGACGGAGGCGAGCTGGTCACGGTCGCCGAGGAGGACGAGGCGGGCGTGGTCTCCGACGGCGTCGACGAGCTTGGCCATCAGCGGCAGGGAGATCATCGAGGCTTCGTCGACGATCACCACGTCGTGCGGGAGCGGGTCCTCCGCCGAGTGACGGAACCGGGTACTGCTGCCTCGGCGCACGCCCAGCAGTCGGTGCACCGTCGATGCGGGCGTGGCCGCCAGGGCGTCGCGTACCCGGCCGGAGAGTTCGAGGTCGGCGGCGCCTTCGCCGAGGGACTCCTGCAGTCGTGCCGCCGCCTTCCCGGTGGGGGCGGCGAGGACGGCACGCAGCGGTCCTCCGCCGTGGGCGTCGGCCTCGGCGTGCAACAGGGCGAGGATCCGCGCGACCGTGTACGTCTTCCCGGTCCCGGGGCCACCGGCGATCACGGTCAGGTGGCGCAGGCAGGCCACCGCCGCGGCGAGTCGCTGACGGTCGAGGCCGTCCGTGGGCCCGAACAGTTCGTCGAGTCGGCCCGCCAGCGTCGGGGTTGCCGCGCCGTCGACCCACCGTCGGGCACGCGCGTCGAGGGCGTCGGCGAGGCGGCGTTCGTACCCCCAGTAGCGGTCGAGGTAGAGCCGCCCACGGTCGAGCACCAGCGGCGTGGAACCCTCGCCGGCGGCGCGGACCAGGGGGCTGGCCGCGAGCTTCGCGTGCCACTTGTCCGGTCGGGGCCATCGCAGCGACGAGGGGTCGGTCGGACCGGTGCGGGCCGCTCCACCGGGTCCGGGCGGCTCCACGGTGACGTGGTCGGCGACGCGGTCGAGTTCGACGCAGACGTGTCCGTGCCGTGGTGCGCGCACGGCCAGCGCGGTCGCGAGGAGGACGTCGGGGTGGGTGTCGCCGGCGATCCGTGCCAGGCGGCCCGCGATCCGCACGTCGGTGTCGACCAGCACTCCGGCGGCGATGAACGTCCCGAGGTCCTCGTTGGCAGGAGGCGTCATCGGTGGCCTCCCTCGAGGACGGCGCTGAGCCGGGCGATCGTCGCCCCGTCGGGCCTCAGCGCGGCGACGCCGAACGGCTCGCCGTCTGCGGTGGTGTGTCCCGCCCCGGTCATCCCACGCAGGAAGAGGTAGGCGGCGCCGGCGACGTGGGTGTCGAAGGTGTAGTCGGGGACGCGCCAGCGCAGGTAGCGGTGGGTCGCGACGAGGTACAGCAGGGCCTGCAGGACGTAGTGCCGTTCGCGCATCGACGCCGCCAGGACGTGCGGGTGGTAGTCGGCCACGGTCGAACGCGGGGTCGCCGGGTCGCCCAGGAAGTTGGACTTGTAGTCGGCGACGAGGAAGCGGCCGTCGGGCAGGCGGGCGACGAGGTCGATGCTCCCGGTGAGGAACCCCCGCACGCGGGGGTGGAGCCCGGAGCGGCGCAGGTGCCCGGCGTACCTGACGAGCTGGGGATCGGTGGCGTCGTCGAGGGCCGCGGCGACGTCGTCGAGGACGAACGGCGGCCGATCGGCCCGTAGCCCGCCGGCGAGTGGGAACTCGAAGCGCAGCTCGCAGAGGCGCTCGGCGGCGTCGATGTCGGCGAGGCGGGCACCGCCGGCGATCGATCCGAGGGGGGTGGTCGCGGCCGCCCGGAGCCCGGTGATGACGGCGGGGCGGTGCTCGGCGCCGATGCCGTGGCGGCGTTCGAGCTCGCTCAACAACCGGTCCATGGCGCCGTCGGAGGCGAGGGTGGGGGGATCGGCCCGTTCGAGGACGTCGTGGAGGAAGGTCCCGGGTCCTGCACCCCTCGGGAACCGCGTCAGCGGGACGTCGACCCCGCCGTCGCCCGCACCGTCGACCCCGCCGTCGCCCGCACTGTCACCCGTACCGTCGAAGGTCTCGGCGTCGACGTCACGGCCGGCGAAGGGGTCGTCGGGTGCGTCGTCACCGGCGGTGTGGTGGGCGACGAGGTTCGTGAAGCTCGTGCGCCGCCAGGTGCGGTCCACCTCACCGCGGGTGAACCGCCGGGGGGCGAGTCGTGGCGGCGCCGGTGCGTCCGCCTCCCAGACGGCACCGGTGCGCAACTGACGGGCGACCTCGACCGCGATCGACCCGTTCCCGGCGTTCACCAGTCCCTGGAGGTCGCCGACGATCGCGTCGTCGTCGGCGGCGAGGCGGTCGGCGGCACCGGCGAACCTCGCCTCGGGGTCGGCCTCGTCGCCACCGTGCAGGAGGCTGGCGAGAGGTGACGTCGCGGCGTCGTTGAACGGACCCCACCACACGACGCACCGGTGTTCGGCGCGGGTGAGGGCGACGTAGGCCAGGCGCAGCTGTTCGGCGCGTTCCTGGCCTTCGGCCACCTGTCGGCTCCGCTCCTTGCCGGCGCTGGAGGTGTCGGCGTCGAGGTCGAGCGTCATCGCCCGACGGGGGTCGCCGACGTCCGGGTCGTGGAACCGGATCAGCGGTCCGCCGGTGCGGATCCGGCCGTCCCAGAGGTCCGGGCACAGCACGACCGGGTACTGCAGGCCCTTGCTGCCGTGCACGGTGACCACACGCACGGCCTCGGCGTCGGCCTCCAGGCGCAGCTCGGTCTCCGCGTCGGGCTGCTCGCCCTCCGCCGCCTCGACACGGCGTGTCCGCAGCCATTCGACGAGGCGGTTCGTCGTCAGGTCGCGGTCGGCCTCGGCGGCGTGGAGCAGCTCCGCGAGGTGGCGGAGGTTGGTGACCCGTCGTTCGCCCTCGGCGGTGGCCAGGAGGCGTTCGACGACGCCTTCCTCGGTGAACGCCGCGCGGATCGCGGTGAGGACGCCGTCGGACCGCCACCGCTCGCCCCAGCGGGTCAGCGCGTCCACCCAGGCATCCCACGACGCCGGATCGCCCTCACCGGGACCGAGTTCGTCGCGCTGGGCCAGCAGCGTCGGGGCGTCGCGTCCGAACAGGCGGGTGGCTGCGGCGGCGACGGCGGCGTGCTCGTTCGCCGGCCTGCCCATCGCGACCAGCAGGCGTTGCAGCTCCTCGGCCTCGTCGGTGGCGTACACGCTCCCGCCCCGTTGGATCACCGCCGGCACCCCGGCCGCCACCAACGCGCGTTGGACGGCATCGGCGCGACGGTTGGTGCGTACCAGCACCGCCAGGTCGCGCGGGGCCAGGGGCCGGCCGTCCGCCGTGAACGTCACCGTCCCGTCGAGGTGGGCGATCACTTCGGCGACGACGTCGTCGGGGAGGACCCGGTCGAGCCAGCCCTTGGTGATCGCCGTCGGCGTCGACCCGTCGGTGCCGGTCGGGGCCGCGGACCGGTGGACGTAGCGCAGTCGTAGCGCGGCGCTCCCGGCGGGGTCGTCGAGCCGGTCACCGTGGTGGGCGTCGATCGGGTGGTAGGGGATGTCGTCGGTGGCGAACGCGGCCGGTTGACCGAACAGCACGTTGCAGGCCGTGACGTACGTCTCGTCGCTGCGGCGGTTGATCGCGAGGGTCCGCTGCTCGGGACGGGTGTCGCGGGCGTGGACGTAGGTGTGGACGTCGGCGCCCCGGAAGCCGTAGATCGCCTGCTTGGGATCACCGATCACGACGAACGGCTCGTCGGTGCCGAACAGCGTCGAGAAGATCCGCCACTGCACGGCGTCGGTGTCCTGGAACTCGTCGATGAGGGCGACGCGGTACCGCTGGCGGATCGAGGCGCGGACCGTGTCGCGCGTCGTCGGGTCCTCGAGGGCGTCGGCGAGGCGGCGGAGGAGGTCGTCGTGGGTGAGCACGGTGCTGCGGCGCTTGCGGCGCTCGAGCTCGTGCCAGAAACACACCGCGGCGCGGTACAGGAAGATCGTCGCCGGTGCGCCGGCGGCGTCCAGGATGCGCTGGGCGTGAGCGAGGACCGCGTGATCGGCGGGGAGGGCCTCGTCGCCGAGCCATGGTTCGATCGCCGCCGCGGTGAAGTACGCCATCGGGTATCCGGGCGTGTTGTGGGGGGTGCGGCCGCCGCGGACGCGTCCGGGGGGCAGGGCACGGTCCTCGGCGAGCCAGGCGTCGACGGCGTCGGCACGGGTCTTGGCCGCGTTCGGGGTGTAGGTGCGCTGACGTGGGGAGGCGAACGCACCGGATCGGTGCAGCTCGGCGATGAGCTCGACCGCGGCCTCGCGCCCCCCCGAACTCCACCAGGCACCGAACGCCTCGACGGCGTCGTCCCAGGGGGCGGTGCACGGGCCCTCGACATCGGCGTCCGTCGGGAGCAGGCGGAGCTCGGGGAGGCTGGCGACCTCACGGGCCAGCTGTGTGAGCCGGTCACGCCCGATGTCGGCGGCGTCCTTGAGGTAGCGGACCCAGGCCGGTTCGGCGGGGCGGAGCTCCCGGGCGAGGTGGTCGTCGACGACCTCGCCGATGAGTGCCCCGTCGTCCTCCAGCAGCGTGGCCTCGAAGTCGACGCCGGCCTCCAGCGCGGTGTGGTGCAGCATCCGTTGACAGAAGCCGTGGATCGTCGAGATCGTCGCCTCGTCGAGCTGTTCCTGCGCCCGCCGCAGACGACCCCGGCGGGCACGCAGCTCCCCTCCGCCGTCACCGAACCGCCGTGCGTCACCGACGACGCGGTCCAGGACAGGGTCGTCGTGGACCTCCGGCCCGTCGTCGGCGAGGGCGTCGTCGATCGCCTCGATCACCTCGGCGAGGCGGGTACGAACCCGATCGCGGAGCTCGGCGGTGGCGGCCCGGGTGAAGGTGACGAGGAGGAGCTCGGGGAGTGGGACGTCGTCCTCGGCGACGTAGCGCACCGTCAGGGAGGTCAGGGTCCAGGTCTTGCCGGTGCCGGCACTGGCCTCGAGCGCCAGTGACCGCTGGGGGAGCTCACCGCCCGGTGCGAACCTGCCGGGGTCGGGGGTCACGTCTTCACCTCCGCGGCGAGGATCGGACCCCACAGTGCGACGGCGTCGGTCGCGAACGTGGTGGTCTCGGCGAGCTCGCCGAGTTCACGCCTCCCGCCCAGGGCCTGCCGGACGTAGGCGTCGTCGCGTTCGCCTACCCGGCCGAACCCGCCCTCCCAGGAGCTGGCCGCGGCGGCGATCGCGGCGGCGTGCCCGCGTCCTCGGGCCCGGGACCGTGCGTAGGCGAACCCGGTCTCGGGGAGCACCGGGACCGGCTCGGTGAGCCCGCGCCGGTACCCGGCGATCAGCTCGCCCAGGTGTGCGGACGCGGCGGCCTGCGACTCGTCGGGTGCCGGGGGTGCCACCCCGTCGGTGCGTACGGCGCCGCCTCCGGGGGTGTCGTGACGGTTGTCTCGGTCGTCCCGGCCGTCCGGGTCACCGGGAGCGGAGGTAGGCGGACGGAAGGTGAGGTCTCGTAGCCCGTCGGCACGGTCGGCGTCACGTCCCAGGAGGCGTGCGTGGGGGTCCGGGGACGGTACGGCGGCGGTGACGGCCAGCAACCGCGTCCAGGTCGCGATCCGGTGCCGGGCGCGGATCGCGGAGAACCCGATGTGGGGGACGACGGCTCCGATCACGGGGACCGTGCCGACCAGGCGCACGTCTCCGCCGGCGGCCGCGACGGTGACGTCGATCGGCAGGGTGGTGTGCTCGCCGGGGATCGTGGCCAGTCGTTGGGTGAGGCGGTCGACGACGTCGGTGACCTCGTCGAGGGCGAGGCGACCAGGGCCGCCGACGGGCACCGTGCCCCGCGCCAGGGTGACCTCGCGCCAGGTGGTGTCGACGTCGCCGGCGAGGTGGGCGCCGAGGAGCTCGTCTCCGAGGCGCCAGCGCTCGAGGCCGGCGAGCTCGGTGGGGTCGCGGTCCTCGATCCCGGGCTCGTCACGGCCCAGCACGACCCCGATGCGGCGGTGCAGCAGGTGCCGCAACGGGTGGCAGAGGAAGTCGATGAGGTCGGCGAGCTCGATCACCTCGGGCCCGGCACCGGCGTCGTCCGGTGCCGGGAGGGGGTGGTCGGGGGGGAAGAACGGCGGAGACGGGCGGGGTACGTCGGCGGTGGCCCGGGCGGCGGCGAACTGTCGCCGGTCGAAGGCCCACGGCACCGCCGAGCCGCCGTCGGCGGGGTGGAAGTAGCGCTGGCTGTGGGGTTGCAGCGGGTGCCGGGTGACGAAGCGCTCCCGGGGATCGGTGGGATCGTCGCCGGTGCTCGTCGAGAACGTCGCGTCGAGGACGTCGAGGAGCTCGTTGACCGGGGCGGCCGGCTGCGTGGCCTCGTTGGTACGGGGATCGTGGCCGGTGTAGGTGATCACCAGGTGGTCGCCGGCGGCCAGCACCGCGTCGAGGAACGCCTGGCGGTCTTCGAGGCGGGGATCGGGGTCGGATGGTCGCGGCTGGGCGGCGAGGAGGTCGAAGCCGTGACGGTGGGTGGCCCGAGGGAGGGCCTCGTCGTCGAGGCCGACGAGGCAGACCACCCGGTGGGTGACGTTGCGCAGTGGTTCGAGACCGGCGAAGGTCACCGCCCCGGTGCCGTACCGGGCGTGACCGCCGCGGGAGCCGAGTTCGGCGGCGAGGGCGGCTCGCGCCTCGTCGAGGGTGAGGAGGGCGTCGGGGGGCTCACCGCTCACCACGCGGCTGTCCCGGTCCAGGGCGTCGAGGGAACCGCGGAGGGCGGCGAGCTCGGCGGTGTACGTCACGGGGTGCGTCGCGTCCGGTCCCGGGTCGATCACGGCGTCGACGACGCGGTGGAAGGCGGTGTGCCAGGCGTCGAGGTGGCGTGGCGCCTGCAGGGAGCGCAGGCAGGCGAAGAGGGTGTCGGTGGCCGTGAGCACGCGTCCGACCGCCTCGACACCGCCGCCCTCGACGTCGTCGTAGGGCACGACGCCTCCCACGAGCCGACCGCCGTCGTCGGCCATCGCGGCGCCGAGCGCGAGGCGGTCGAGACCGGCCGACCAGGTGTGGCTGGCGTCGGTGAGCCCGATCTCGTCGCTGCGGTGATCGGCGTCGATCCCCCACCGGATCCCGGTGTCGCGGACGAACGCCGGGAGCTCGGCGAGGTCGCCCGGACGGAGCCCGAACCGTTCCCTGACCGGCTCGCTGGTGAGGAGGTCGATCACCTCGGTGGCACCGACCCGTGAGGTGGCCAGATCGAGGGTGGCCAGCAGGGCCTGCGCGACGGGGTTCTCCTCCCGCAGGGTCCGGTCGGCGATCCGGAACGGCAGGGCCGGGGTCCCACTGGCTGTGTCCGGGTCCGCGGCGGCCTCTCCGGGCCGGTCACCGTCCGAGAACACCGCGGTGATCAGGGGTGCGTGGGTCGCGATGTCGGGGGTGAGGACGACGATGTCCCGGGGCTCGAGGCCCGGGTCGTCCTCCAGGAGGCTCAACAGCGCCTCACGGAGGACCTCGAGCTGGCGCATCGGGCCGTGGCAGGCGTGGATCTGGATCGAGGTGTCGTCGTCGGCGGGTGCTGGGACGCCCCGATCGCGGCGTCGGCGCCGCCGATCGGCGCGGATGTCGTGCTGCAGCGTCCGCAGGGCGGGGACCGCCCCTTCGATGCCGCCGTCGACGCCGCCCTCGTTGCCGCCGGTGACGCCACCGGGGTCGTCGCCGGGTTCGTCGCCGTCGACGTCGGCCGGGGCGAGCACCTCACGGGTGGCGAGTTCGGCGTGGGCGGCCCACGCCTCGCCCCCACACGAGGCCAACAGGCGGTGTCGGGGCTCGGGGGGTGGCCGACCGGGGACCCACCGGGTGCACGGGGTGACGGCGTACACCGTCACCGGTACGTGTCGTGTGAGGGCGGCGAGGACCTGCAGGTGCCGTGGCGGGAGCCCGGCCACGCCGAAGATCGTGACCGGATCGGTGAGCGCGGTGGACCCGGGCGCGGCGTCGGCGAGGAGCTCGAGGGCGGCGCGCACGCGCCGGTCGGGGCTGGGCGGCGTGATCCGTGCCTGCAGCGAACGCCACAGGGTCGGCTGCCAGGTGAGGTCGCCGGGGAGGGGGTCGCCGGAGGCGTCGACGTCGTCGCCTTCGGACCACCGGCGCAGCATCCCGGGACGGTGCACGGTGTAGCGGTCCATCAGATCGGCGATCCGCCGGGCCAGTGGGTACCGCCGCCGGGACGTGGCCTCGCCGTCGCCGGCGAGGTGGGAACGCAGCGGTGCGTACACGACGTCGTCAGGGAGGTCGTCGAGCTCCTCGAGGACCGGCCAGGTCAACCTCGCCGGCGTCCAGGGGTCCTCGTCGCCGATGTCGTCGCCCAGGATGGTCGTCACCGCCGCCCGGACTACCGCTGCCGGGAACGGGAACCGGACGTTGGCGCACACGCCGGCCTCGTCGTCACGGGCACCGAGTTCGTCCGCCAGCCGCTGGGTGAGCCAGCGTTCCATCCCCCGTCCCGGGACGGCGACCTCGACGGGCCGCAGCGGGTCCGCCGGTGGCCGGTTCGCGAGCTCGCGGGCCAGCGGCACCACCAGCTCGTCGATCGAGGTGGCGCGGACGACCCTCACAGCGTGATCCGCCGGGCGCCGCCGACGTGGCGGTAACGGTCGGGATAGCAGGTCAGGACCACGACCTGGCTGTGCTCACCGGCCGCCCTCAGCACGGCGCCGAGGAGCTCGAGGCGTTGAGGGTCCGAGTTCCCCAACGCGTCGTCGAGGAGGAGGAGACCCCCCTGTCCGCCAAGCAGGGTGGCGCAGGCCAGTCGGCCGAGGAGGGCGAGTTGCTCACGGGCGCCCACCGAGAGCTGCCCGACCTCGAGCCAGGTGCCGTCGAGGTGGCGGCGGGCGACCCGGAGGTCGTCGTCGAGCTCGAGGTCCAGGGTGGGTCCGTACAGCATCCGGCCGTAGCGGAGCAACTGCTCGCGCAGCGGGGCCGCGTACCGGTCCCGTGCCCGGTCACGGTGGTGCAGGAGGGTCTCGAGGAGGGTGCGGGCCGCCCCGGCGCGGCGTTCCAGCCCCTCCAGGCGCGCCTCGGCATCCCCCAGCGCGGCGGCGGCCTCCTCCCGGCGTTCCCACAGCCCGTCCCCGCCGAGCGCCGCGATGCGCACCTGGGTGTCGCGTAGGTCCCGCTCGGTGTCCCGCACGCGTCTCCGGGCGTCGGCGGCGACCTCGTCGGCGTTCTCGGCGTGGGCGGTGACGGCGTCGGGGTCGGCCTCGGCCAGGGCGGTGACGGCGCGGTCGAGCTCGGCCGCGGCGCGATCGGCCTCGGTCCGCGCGGTGTCCAGTTCTCCGGCCAGGCTGGCGTCGTCGGTGACGCGACGTGCTTCGTCCAGCTCGGTGCGGATCGCCTCGGCTCGGCGCTCGACCCCCTCGGCGCGGGTGCGGTGTTCGACGACGGCTTCCCGGTGGCGATCGGCCTCGGCCCGGGCCCGCTCGACGGCGGCTTCTACCTCCTCGACGTCCTCGAACGCCGCCCGCTCCCCGACGGCCGCCTCCTCGAGGGCGGAGCGCGCCTCAGCGGTGTCCCGGGGCAGCGGAGGGTCGGCACCGCGTCGGTCGGTCCGGGCGGTGGCGGCCCGAACGAGGCGTTCGACCTCGGCGTCGAGTTCGGCGGCCGTCGCGCCGTCCAGGGCGGCATCGCGCTCCCGGCGGGCCTCCTCGGCGGTGCGCCGGGCGTCGTGGCGCCGCCGTGCCGC
>SLDB01000222.1 GCA_007125475.1 Nitriliruptoraceae bacterium
CACGGCGCGCCCGGGCCTCGGCCCCACGCGGCACCCGTTCGTTCCGGGCCGAGGCCACCACGCCCCCGGCGGCCACGGCCCGGCGCCCGGTCTCCCGCAGCACGAGGCGGTCACCGGCCACCAGCGGGAGCCGGTCCTCCAGCAGGATCCGCACCGCCCCGGATGCCTCCTCGGCATCGCCGCCGAACTCCCCGGCGATCGGCAGGAGGCGCGCCGGCGTGCTCGCGCTGCCGACGTGGACGTGCCAGGCGCCGACACGCTGGACACGGTGACCCGGCAGCGCACGTATCCAGCACTCCGCCACGTCGGTGGTGCGCCACGGTCCGCTGCCGACGACGACGTCACCGCGGGCGACCTCGGTGTGCACCACCCCGACCAGGTTGAGGGCGACCCGGTGCCCCGGGCCGGCGCGGGCCACCGGCTCGCCGAGCGACTGCACCCCCCGAAGCCGCGAGCGTCGGCCGTCCGGCAGGAGCCGGACCTCGTCACCGACGGCGAGCCAGCCCTGCGTCAAGGTCCCCGTCACGACGGTCCCGGCACCCGGGACCGCGAACGAGCGGTCGACCCACAACCGGGGTCGCCCCAGGTCCTGCGGGGCGGGGATCTCGGCCAGCCGGGCGGCGACGACCTCGCGCAGCTCGTCGATGCCGCGGCCCGACACGGCGTCGGTGACCACGATCGGTGCGTCGGCCAGACTCGTACCGCTCACCGCGGCGCGCGCGTCGGCGACGACCTCCTCGACGCGGCCTCCCTCGACCACGTCCGCCTTGGTCACCACGAGGGCGACGGCCGGTACCCCCAGCAGGTCGAGGACGTCCCGGTGCTCGCTCGACTGCCGGGACCACCCGTCGTCAGCGGCGACGGCCAGCAGCGCGGCCGGTGCCGCGCCGGCACCGGCGAGCATCGTCGCCACGAAGCGTTCGTGCCCGGGGACGTCGACGAACGCCACCGTGACCGGGCCCTCGTCGCCGCCTCCCAGGGTGGTCCACGCGTAGCCGAGGTCGAGGGTGAGCCCCCGTCGGCGCTCCTCGGCCAGCCGGTCCGGCTCCATGCCGGTGAGGGCACGGAGCAGGGTCGACTTGCCGTGGTCGACGTGCCCGGCGGTGGTCACCACGCGGTGGTCGGCGTCGGTCAGCCGGTCGTCACTCACGGCAGCGCACCACCCGGTCGGCGAGGAGGCCGTCGTCCTCCTCGCCCACGGTACGGACGTCGACGACGATCGCGTCGCCCTCGACCCGGACGACGACGGCCGGATCACCCCGCCGCAGCCGCTCGGCGACGGACTCCGGGGCGCTGACGGTGACCTTCACACCCCACGAGTCGAGTCGCACCTGCGGTGCCGTCCCCCCGCCGACCAGGCCGACGGTCTCCACGACCTCGCCGCCGACCGACGCGGCGAGCCGCTCCGCGCGGCCCCGCAGCACCGACGGTTCGGCGGCGAGGATCGCGGCGGTGGGGACGTCGTCGGCGGCGGTGCCGCGGAGGTGTGCCGCCAGGGTCGCCTCCATCGCCGCCCGTTGCAGCTTGTCGATCCGGACCGCCCGCGCCAATGGGTGCCTCCGGCACGCCGCCACGAGATCGGCGCGGCCGACGACCACCCCGGCCTGGGGGCCGCCGAGGAGCTTGTCGCCGGAGAACACCACCAGATCGGCCCCGTCCTTCAGCGAGGCGGTGACGCTCGGTTCGTCGGCCAGGGCGCCCTCGGCCGGCTCGATGAGGCCGGAGCCGACGTCGTGGACGACCGGGAGGCCGTGCGCGGCGCCGAGGCCCGCCAGCTCGCCGACCCCCGCTTCCTCGGTGAACCCCACGATCGCGAAGTTCGAGCGGTGCACCTTCAGCAGCAGGGCGGTGTCGTCGTCGAGGGCGGCGGCGTAGTCGCCGATCCGGGTGCGGTTGGTCGTCCCCACCTCCTGCAGCCGCACCCCGGCGGTCTCCATCACCTCCGGGAGCCGGTAGGAACCACCGATCTCGACGAGCTCGCCGCGGCTGACGACGGTTCCCCGGTCGGACGACAGCGTGGCCAGGACGAGGAGGAGGGCGGCGGCGCCGTTGTTCACGACGGTGGCGTCCTCGGCACCGCAGAGCTCGGCGGCCATCGCGGCGACGTGGGCGGTTCGTGAGCCGCGGGTGCCGGTGACGACGTCGTACTCCAGCGTGGTGTAGCCGGCGGCCTCGGCGACCGCGGCCCGGGCCTCGGCCGACAGCGGAGCCCGGCCGAGGTTGGTGTGCAGCACCACGCCGGTGGCGTTCACCACGCGCCGCAGGCGGCCGAGGTCGCGTTCGCCGAGACGGGCGCGGACCTCGGTGGCGACCTGGTCGATCCCCGGTGGCGGGGCGCCGGCGAGGACCTGTTCACGGGCCGTGCCGATCGCCGCCCGGACGGTGTCGGCGACGACACGCTGGCCGTGGGCGGCGGCGTCGTCGCCGAGCGCGCGGACCACGGCGTCGACCTGTGGCAGCCGGGCGAGACGCTCGCGGTGGTCGTCGGACATGGCCTTCCTCGCCGTCGTTGCGCCCAGCCAACCACACCAGGCCTGGGGTGGTGGCACGCCGGCGGTGGAGATCGCCGCCGTCGGCGACCGGGCGATCCGCAGTAGGGTGGGTGCCCGGCACGGGGTCGCACCCGCGGACGGAGGCAATGAGATGACGACGGCGGATCGACGCCCAGATGGGGAGGCCACGGCCTCCGGTGTCCTCGTCGACGGCCCGGTCGACGCGGTCGACGCCACCACGGTCCTGCTCATCCGGGACGGGGGTGCCGACCGGCCCCGCCCCGAGGTCCTCCTCCTGGAGCGGCACGTCGAATCCGACTTCGCCGGCGGCGCCCTGGTGTTCCCCGGCGGGAAGGTCGACGACACCGACCGCGGACTCGCCGACCAACGCTGGCGTGGGACACCCCCGTCCGCCTGGACGGACCGGCTCGGGGTGACCGATGAACGTCAGGCGTTGGGCCTGCTGGTCGCCGGGATCCGGGAGACGTTCGAAGAGGCCGGGGTGCTCCTCGCCGTCCGCGGCGACGGATCACCGGTGACCGGCCGCGAGCTGGCGAGCGAGTCGTTCATCGAGGCCCGGCGGCGGCTCGCTACCCGGGGTGAGCACTTCGACTGGCGTCCGTGGCTGGAGGACGAGGACCTCGTCCTCGACCTCGATGCGCTGGGGATGTGGTCGTGGTGGCTCACCCCGCTCGGCCACCACAAGCGATTCGACACCCGGTTCCTCATCGCGAGGCTCCCCGCCGGTCAGGCTGCCGGCTTCGACGACGTCGAGGTCACCGCGATGCGGTGGAGCACCCCCGAGGACGCACTCGCGGCGTGGCGGGGGGGCACGTGCACCCTGATCTTCCCGACCCGCCGGAACCTGGAGGACCTCGCCGCCTACGACGCGGTCGACGACGTCCTCGCCGACGTCGCCGCCGACCGGGTCGATCGCCGCCGCATCCTGCCGTCGATCGTCCGTGTCGACGGGGTGCCGATGGTCCGTCACCCCGACGGCGGGGACCCACACCCGATCTGAGCGGAGCCGACGTGAGCGACGTGCCGAAGCCGACCCCGCCGACCGATCCGCGTGCGACGTGGTCGCTGCCGCCGTTCGGCGAACTGCCGCGCGTGACGCGCCTCGACGAGGTCACCACCCGCGTGCTGGCCCCCAACCCCTCGCCGATGACGCTGGACGGGACGAACACCTACGTGATCTCGGCCCCCGGGAGCGCAGCGGCCCTCATCGTCGATCCAGGGCCGGACGACGACGCCCACCTCGCCGCCGTCCGTGAGGTCCTCGCCGACCTCGACGTCGAGGTGCAGGGGATCTTCGTCACCCACCACCACCTCGACCACGCCGAGGCGGCGAAGGACTGGGGCCGGCGTTTCGACGTCGATGTGCTGGCCTCCTCGGGCGACGTCGCGGCGCCGCGACCCGGGAGCGGGCGCGCCGTGGTCGTGGCCGACGGTGACCGTCTCCCCGCACCGGGGGTCGAGGTCGAGGCGGTCACGACCCCCGGGCACACCCGGGATCACGTCGCGCTCCGTCTGGGGACCG
>SLDB01000333.1 GCA_007125475.1 Nitriliruptoraceae bacterium
CCCCGCTGGCGGCCGGCGCCCAGCGCATCGCCGCCGAGCTGGGCCGGAACACCTCCGTCGAGGTCGTCGTCCTCGAGGGGTACGGCCAGCCGGCACCGCCACCGCCGGCGGTGCTGGTGACCACGCGTGGCTCCGTCCTGGACGCCCCGCCCGGGCCGGTCGGTGCCGTCGTCCTCCCCGACATGGACGGGGCGTTGCGTCGCCCCACCCTCGACGCTGCCGAGGATGCGTTGCGCCTGGCCTGCGCTGTGGCTGGGTGGACGGTGCACGGCCGGACCCACCGCGACCACCGCCGGGTCGTCGTGCAGACCCGGGAACCCACCCACCACGCCGTCGCGGCGCTGGCCGCCTGGGACCCGGAGGCGTTCTGGGCCGCCGAGGTCGAGGTCCGTGCCCCGCTGCGGTTCCCACCGGTGGCACACGCGATCCGGATCACCGCCCCGGTGGCGTCCGCCCCGGACGGGCTCGGCCAGCTGCTGCGGGACGCGGTCCCCGACGCCGATGACGTCCTGGGTCCCCTCGCCGACGCCGGTCGCGTCGGGTTCCTCGTCAAGTGCGCCGACCGCGACGCGACGTTGGCGGCGTTGGCGCCGGTGCGCCGGGACGCCGCCAGGCGCGGCGACGATCTACGCGTCGACGTCGACCCGGTGGACGCGTGGTGAGTCGCTGCGACGTACCCTGACGCCCCACACCCACCCTGACGCCCGACACCCTGACAAGGCGGATGTTGATGGCGAACCTCGAGATCCGGATCTTCGGGGATCCCGTGCTGCGTCAGCGCGCGCACGAGGTCGTCGACTTCGACGACCGCCTGGCCACCCTCGCGGCCGACATGCAGGAGACGATGCGGGCGGCCGAGGGCGTCGGCCTCGCCGCGAACCAGGTCGGGGTGCTCAAACGCGTGTTCACCTGGGAGGCCGCCGACGAGGACGGCACCGGTGTCCGTGGCGGGGCGGTGGTGAACCCGTTGCTCACCGACGCCTCCGAGGAGCTCCAGGACGGCGAGGAGGGGTGCCTGTCCTTCCCGGGGCTGTTCTACCCGCTGCAACGCCCGCTGCGGGTCGAGGTGCGCCACCAGGACCTCGCCGGTGACGAGCACACCTCCCGCCTGGAAGGCTTCGCCGCCCGGATCTGGCTGCACGAGATGGACCACCTCAACGGGATCCTCTTCGTCGACCACCTCGCCCGCCACGACCGACAGGAAGCGCTGCGCCGGATGCGTGAGTACGCCGCCGACGATCAGGCCCCGCAGCGGCCCGGCGGTCTCCTCCTCGGCCGGGTGGGACGCTGACACCGCCCGTCGCCGGGCCGGCGGCACCCACCGGGGCCGGCGGTCACTCCGGCCGCGGTCCCCGCACCCAAGGAGCTCCGCGTGCGCATCGCCTTCCTCGGCACGCCACAGGTCGCCGTCCCCTCGCTGCAGGCCCTCCTGGAGGCCGACGACATCGAGGTCGCCGTGGTGATCACGAACCCCGACCGTTCGCGCGGACGCAGCCGCAGAGCCGTCCCGCCGCCGGTGAAGCTCGCGGCGCAGCAGGCCGGCGTCCCGGTGTGGCAACCGGAACGGCCTCGCGAGGTCCGTGACGAGCTCGCCGCGCTGCACCTGGATGCCTGCGCCGTGGTCGCCTACGGGGCGTTGCTCCCCGCCGACGTCCTCGCCGTCGGGGGGCGGGGATTCGTGAACCTGCACTTCTCGCTGTTGCCGAGGTGGCGGGGGGCCGCCCCGGTCCAGCACGCGATCCGCGCCGGTGACGCCGTCACGGGGGTGACGACGTTCGTCCTGGACGAGGGGATGGACACCGGCCCGGTGCTGCGCCGCCTCGAGGTCCCGGTCGACGACACGGTCACGGCCGGTGAGCTCCTCGAACACCTCGCCGTCGCCGGTGCCCCCGTGCTGGTCGAGTCGATCCGGGCGCTCGTCGCCGGCGAGGAGCCGATCGACCAGCCGGCAGACGGGGCGACGCTGGCCCCGAAGATCACCCCCGACGACGTCGCGATCGACTTCACCGCCGACGCGGCCGAGGTGTCGCGGCTGGTGCGCAGTGCCTCACCGAGCCCCGGGGCCCACACCCGTTTCCGCGGCAAGCGGTTGAAGGTGCTGCAGGCCACCCCCGTCGAGGGGGACGGGCCTGCCGGTCACGTCGTCGCCGGTGACCGCGGCGGCGTCGTCGTCGCCTGCGCCGACGGCGCCGTCCGCCTCGACGAGGTCCAGCCCGAGGGCCGGGCCCGGATGGACGGGGCGGCGTTCGCGAACGGTCACCGCCCACGACCGGGCGAACCCCTCGGCGCCGACGCCGGCGAGTCACGATGAGCGGGCTCCCGGCGCGCCGGGCCGCGCTGCAGGCGCTACGGGCCGTCGACGAGGACGCCGCGTGGTCGACCACCGCGGTCGCGGCCGCGGTGTCGTCACTCACCGACGCCCGGGACCGGGCGTTCGCCGCACACCTGGCGTACGAGACGCTGCGGTGGGAAGGACCGATCGACGCCGCGCTGGCGTCGGTGCTCACCCGTGACCTCGACGACGTCGAGCCGGCCCTGCGACGGGTGCTCCGCCTGGGTGCGGTGCAGTTGCTGGTCTCGCAGACCCCGGACCGTGCCGCGGTTTCCACCTCGGTGACGCTGGCCGGTGAGCAGGTACCGGCGGGTCGGGCGAAGGGCGCGGCCGGGTTCGTCAACGGGGTGCTGCGCGGCCTCGCCCGTCGGGGCCCGCCGCCGCCCCCGCCGCTCGGCGACGATCCGGTCGCCCACCTCGCCCACCTCACGGCGCACCCGCCCTGGGTCGTCGCGGACCTCCTCACCCGGTTCGACGTCGCGCGGACCCGTTCCCTGCTGGAGGCCGACAACCGGTCGCCGGGGGTGACGCTGCGGGCGGTGGCGGACCGCGGCGAGGTCCTCGAGGCGCTCGCCGCCGACGGGGTGAGCGCCGTGCCCGGGGAGCTCGCCGAGGCGGTGCGGGCCCCCGGGCTGGATCCGTCGCGGAGCCGGGTCGTCGCCGACGGCCTCGCCGTCGTCCAGGACGAGGCGTCGATGCACGTCGTCGAGGCCACCGGTGTGCGGGCCGGCGACCGGGTCCTGGACCTGTGTGCCGGGCCGGGAGGCAAGACCACCCACCTCGCCTCACGTGTCGGGCCCGACGGCGCCGTCGTCGCCGTCGAGCTCCATCCGCACCGGGCACGGATGGTCGCCGAGGCCGCCCGCCGGGTCGGGGTGGGTGTCGACGTGCGGGTCGGTGACGCGGCCGACCCGCCGTTGGCCCCCGACGAGCGCTTCGACGTCGTCCTCCTCGACGCCCCCTGCACGGGGCTGGGGACCGGGCGGCGACGCCCGGAGGTGCGCTGGCGGCGCACCCCCGCCGACGTCGCCTCCCTGGCGGCGCTGCAGCGACGCCTGGTCGTCCCCGCCCTGGGACGCGTCGACGACGGCGGGGTGCTGACCTACGCGGTGTGTACCTGGACCCGTGACGAGACCGATGCGATCGCTGACGTCGTCGACGCCGGTCCGGACCGGCAGGCAGTCAGCGCCCTCGGTCGTCGGCTCTTCACCCCGGACGTCGACGGCACCGACGGCATGTTCGTCGCGACCTGGCGACGCACCGCCGGTGTCGGTGGTGGTGGGTAGAGTCACCGTCCGCGTCTCCACACACACACACACGTCATCCCCCACGGCATCGAAGGAGTGGGCTCCCCGTGCGCGACCTCCGTATCGCCCCCTCGATCCTCGCCGCCGATTTCGCCCGCCTCGGTGAGGAGGTCGCCGACGTCGCGCCGGCGGTGCCCACGATCCACGTCGACGTGATGGACGGCCACTACGTCCCCAACATCAGCCTCGGGCACCCGGTGGTGAAGTCCCTGCGCGCCGCCACCGACCGCGTGCTGGACTGCCATCTGATGATCACCGACCCGGCGACCTACGCCCCGCAGCTGGTCGCCCTCGGCGCGGAATCGGTGACGTTCCACCCGGAGGTCGACGACGACCCGCTGGCCCTGATCCACCGCCTGCACGACGAGGGCGCCGAGGTCGGGGTCGCGATCAAGCCGGCGCACCCACTGTCGCTGGTGTCCGAGCTCCTCGACCACGTCGACCTCCTCCTGGTGATGACGGTCGAGCCCGGGTTCGGCGGCCAGTCGTTCCGCCACGACGCGGTGCCGAAGGTCGCCGAGGCGGCGCGGTGGCGTCGCGAGCACGACGCCGGCTTCCGGATCCAGGTCGACGGCGGGATCGCGCTCGACACCATCGAGGAGGCGGCGGCCGCCGGGGCCGACACGTTCGTCGCCGGCTCGTCGGTGTTCGGTGCCCAGGACCGCGTCGCGATGGTGCACGACCTGCTCGCTCGTGCGCGCAGCGCCACCGGCGGTGACCGGGAGGCGGTCGGGTGACCAACCGAGTGCTGATCGCCGACGACGACGAGGACATCCGCGCCTACCTGGAGGTGACGCTCCGCCTCGACGGCTTCGACGTGGTGCAGGCCGGCGACGGTGTCGAGGCGGTCACGCTGGCACGCACCCGCAGCCCGGACGTGATCATCCTCGACGTGATGATGCCCCGCCTCGACGGTCTGCAGGCGCTGCACCGGCTCCGTGGGGACAGCCGCACCAGCCACATCCCCGTCGTCCTCCTCACCGCCCGGGCGCAGCGCAGCGACGCGATTGCCGGCCTGGATGCCGGGGCCGACGACTACGTCACCAAGCCGTTCGACGCCGAGGAGTTGCTGGCCCGGATCCGTTCGGCGATGCGCCGGGCCGAGACCCAACGCACCCGCAACCCGCTCACGGGCCTGCCAGGGAACGAATCGATCCTCGCCGACCTCACCCAACGCCTCGACGAGGGCCGACCGTTCGCGATGCTCTACGTCGACCTGGACCGGTTCAAGCCGTTCAACGACCACTACGGCTTCCTCCGCGGTGACGACGCCCTGCGCTCCCTGGCGCAGATCCTCGAGGACGTCCGCGACGAACTCAACGACCCGGAGGCGTTCGTCGGGCACGTCGGCGGTGACGACTTCGTCCTCACGCTCCCGCCGCACCTCGCCGAGGACGCCGCCGCGGCGGTGTGTGCCCGCTTCGACGCCTTCTCCCCGTCGCTGTACGACGACGACGACCGTGCCGTCGGGGCGATCGAGGTCCCCGACCGGCGTGGGGTTCCCCAGCGCCACGGGATGCTGTCCCTGTCGATCGGGATCGCCACCACCGACCGTCGGGACTTCGCCCATCACGGCGAGGTCGTCGTGACCGCCACCGAGATGAAGCGGTACGCCAAGACCCGCGGCGGCGCCGGGTCGCACTACGCCTTCGACCGGCGCACCGACGGCGACGGTGAGGGCGTCGAGATCGAGGTCGACCTGCCGTAGCGGGTCGGCCGGCGCGTGCGTGTCAGGAGTCGTGGTGCAGGACGAGGTGGACCGCCGTGGGTTGGTGCGTGCCGTCGCGATCGCCCACGACGCGGGCGTGCGGACCAGCCCCAACCCGGCGGTGGGGTGCGTGATCGTCGCCGACGGTGAGGTGGTCGGGGAGGGGGTGACCGCCCCGGTGGGAGGGCCGCACGCCGAGGTCAACGCGCTCGCCGCCGCGGGTCGCCGGGCCGCCGGGGCCACCGCCTACGTCACCCTGGAGCCGTGCGCGAACCACGGCCGCACGCCGCCGTGCGTCGACGCGCTGGTCGCCGCCGGGGTGCGGCGGGTGGTCCATGGTGTCGACGACCCGGACCCGCGTGCCGGCGGGGGAGCGGCGCAGCTCGCGGCCGCAGGCGTGGTCACCTCCCCGGCGCTGGCCCCGTCAGATCCGCTCCGCGCCGCGATCCACGACGGCCTCGCCGGGTTCCTCACGGCGGTGTCGTCGGCCCGGCCCCACCTCACCCTGAAGCTGGCGCAGACCGTCGAGGGCGCCCTGTCGGTCCCGGACCGGCGGTGGGTGACGTCTCCGGTCGCGAGGCGGGCGGTGCACCGGTGGCGGGCGGTGAGCGACGCCGTCCTGGTCGGGTCGGGCACCGTCCTCGCCGACGACCCCCGCCTGGACGTGCGGCTCGGCCCCCGGCGGGCACGACCGCGCCCGGTCGTCCTCGACTCCCGGCTCGTCACGCCGCCCCACGCCCGTCTGCTGGGACCATCGGCGATCGTGGTGACCTCGCCGTCGGCGAGCGACAGCGACCGTGCGAAGCTCGCCGCCACCGGCGCCGAGGTCGTCGAGGTCGCGGTCGGGTCCGGTGGGGTCGACCTCGACGCGGCGATGGCGTGCCTCGTCGACCGCGGTGTGCGCACCGTGCTCGCCGAACCGGGGCGTACCCTGGCGGATGCGCTGCTGCGCGCCGGGGTCGTCGACCGCGTCGTCCTGCACGTGGCCGACGCCGTCGGTGACGTGCAGGTCCGCCCGGCCGTCGACCTCGCCCGGTGGCGCGTCACCCGTGTCGGTGCCGCCGGCGCGGACCGCATCATCGAGTACGCCCCCGAACCGAGGTGGTCGTGATGTTCACCGGGATCGTCGAGGAGCTCGGCCGCGTCGCCTCGGTCCGGCACGGTGACGAGCACGCCGAGCTGGCGATCGCCTGCACGACGGTGGTGAGCGACGCCGCCCCGGGGGACTCGGTGAGCGTGGACGGGTGCTGCCTCACGGTGACCCGGCTCACCGACGACGGCTTCACCGCCGACCTGATGGCGCAGACGCTGCTGGACACGGCGCTGGCCGAACGGGCCGTCGGCGACGGGGTGAACCTGGAACGGGCGATGCACCCCCAGCGCCGTTTCGGTGGCCACCTCGTCCAGGGGCACGTCGACGGAGTCGGTGAGGTCACCGCCCGTCACGAACAGCCCGGGACGGTGTTCTTCACCTTCCGGGTACCGGCCGGGCTGACCCGCTACCTGGTGGCGAAGGGGTCGGTCACCGTCGCCGGGGTGAGCCTGACGGTGATCGACGCCGTCGGTGACGAGTTCCGTGTGGGGGTGATCCCGCACACGCTGTCGGAGACGACGTTCGGACGCCTCGCCGTCGGTGACCGCGTCAACCTCGAGGTCGACGTCGTCGCCAAGTACGTCGAGCGCCTCCTCGTCGGTGGCGTGCACACCCCCTACGCCCCTGGAGCCCCCGACCTCGACGCCGTCGCCCCCGACGCCGTCGTCCCCGACGTCGGCGCCCCCGACCGCGACCCCGTCACCCCCGACCACGAGGAGCAAGCGTGAGCGGCTTCGCCAGCATCGACGACGCCATCGAGGTGATCCGCTCCGGCGGGATGATCGTCGTCGTCGACGACGAGGACCGGGAGAACGAGGGCGACCTGGTGATGGCCGCCGACGCGGTCACCCCCGAGACGATGGCGTTCATCGTGAACCACTCCTCGGGGTTCGTGTGCACCCCGATGCTCGGCGAGGACCTCGACCGGCTCTCGCTGCCCCCGATGGTCCGTGACAACGAGGACCCCAAGGGCACCGCGTACACCGTCTCGGTCGACGCCACCCGTGGGACGACCACGGGGATCTCGGCCGCCGACCGGGCACGCACGTGCCAGGTCCTGGCCGATCCCACGTCCTCGGCCGAGGACGTCACCCGCCCCGGACACGTCCTGCCGCTGCGCTACCGCCCCGGGGGGGTGCTGCGCCGGCCCGGGCACACCGAAGCCTCGGTCGATTTCGCCCGGCTCGCCGGTCGGCGGCCGGCGGCGGTGATCTGCGAGGTCGTCAACGCCGACGGGACGATGGCCCGGGTCGACGACCTCGAGGTGTTCTGCGCCGAGCACGACCTGCTGCTGGTCACCATCGCCGATCTCATCGCGTACCGCCGCGAGCGTGAACACCTCGTCGAGCGTGTCGCCGAAGCCGTCCTGCCGACCCCCTACGGCGAGTGGCGGGTGATCGGGTACCGCTCCGAGGCCGACGGCTCCGAGCCGGTGGCGTTGGTGTACGGCGACGCGGAGGACACCTCCGACACGTTGGTGCGGATGCACTCCGAGTGCCTCACGGGTGACGTCTTCCGCAGCCTGCGCTGCGACTGCGGCCCGCAGCTCGACCTCGCGATGGCCAAGATCTCCGACGAGGGCCGGGGGGTGATCGTCTACCTGCGCGGTCACGAGGGCCGGGGGATCGGTCTGCTGGACAAGCTGCGTGCCTACGAGTTGCAGGACGACGGCGCCGACACCGTCGACGCGAACCTCGCGCTGGGGCTGCCCAACGACTCCCGCGACTACGGCACCGGGGCGATGATCCTCGTCGACCTCGGCCTCTCGACGATACGGCTGCTGACGAACAACCCGGCGAAGCGGGCGGCGCTGCACGGCTTCGGTCTCTCGATCGTCGACCGTGTCCCGATCGAGGTCCGTCCGAACGCCGCGAACGCGGCGTATCTGCGGACCAAGGGCGAGCGGATGGGCCATGTCTTCTCCGGCGACGACGTCGTCGTCTCGACCGGGGTCGGCGACATCGCCCAGCAGGCCACCACCGCACCGCTCGCCGTCGAGCAGCCGGTCCGTGGCGGGGCGATGGCGCCCCCGCCGTACGACGACCACGAACCGGTGGCGGCACAGGCCGCCGGCCGACCCACCCGCGACGGAGGGACCCGCCCGTGAGCGAGATCACCACCCACACCGGCCACCTCGACGCCTCCGGGCTGCGTGTCGCGATCGTCGCCACACGGTTCAACGAGGCGATCGTCGAACGCCTCGTCGCCTCGGCCACCGACACGCTGCGCCGTCACGGTGCCGAGGCCTCCGCGATCCGTGTCGTGTGGGTCCCGGGGGCGTTCGAGCTCCCGATCGCGGTCTCCCGGGTCGCCCGCCGCGGTGACGTCGACGCCGTCGTCGCCCTCGGCTGCGTCGTCCGGGGGGACACCCCGCACTTCGACTACGTCGCCGGCGAGGCCGCGCGGGGTACCGCCGCCGCCGCCCGGGAGACCGACATCCCGGTGGCGTTCGGGGTGCTCACCACCGATACGTGGGAGCAGGCGGTGGCCCGGGCGGGGGGGAAGCTGGGGAACAAGGGTGGCGAGGCGGCCGTCGCCGCCGTCGAGACCGCGAACCTGCTGCGGAGCCTGTGAGCGACCCCGACCCGACCGCGTCGTCGCTTCCCCTCACCCGGGCGAAGCGTGAGGCGATCGCGGCTGAGCAGCACCTCCTCGAGCGGGTCCACGATCGGGTCGATCAGCTGCGCCGCCGGGCCGAGCAGCGCGTCGAGGACGCCGCCGCCGACCGTTCGGGGCCGACGTTCCAGGCCCGTTTCGAACGCGACGTGCAGGCGCACCACCACGCCGGCCGCGCCGCCCGCTACACGTTCGGCGACGTGGAGTCGTTGGCGTTCGGCCGCCTCGATCTCGCCGACGGCGAGGTGCTGCACATCGGACGGGTCAGCGTCGTCGACGAGGACGGCGAGGTCCTCCTCGTCGACTGGCGCGCCCCGGCCGCCGCGGCCTTCTACCAGGCGACGTCGGCGAACCCGCTCGGGGTGGCCCGACGGCGCACCCTGGTCACCCGTGGACGCGAGCTGCGAGACCTCGACGACGAACTCGTCGACGCCGAGGCCGCCGAGCGCCTCGGCCTCGAGGCCGTCACCGGCCAGGGGGCGCTGCTGGCCGCGCTGAGCCGTGAGCGCGGTCCGCAGATGCGCGACATCGTCGCCACGATCCAGGCCGAGCAGGACCGCATCATCCGTGCGGAGGCGACCGGGACCCTGGTGGTCACCGGCGGGCCCGGGACGGGGAAGACGGTGGTGGCGCTGCACCGGGTCGCGTCGTTGCTCTACCGCGACCGTGCCCGATTCGAGGGTCGCGGGATCCTCGTCGTCGGCCCGTCGCGGGCGTTCACCGAGTACACCTCGCGGGTGCTGCCCTCGCTGGGTGAGGACACGGCCGTGCAGCGGCCGTTGGGGGCGCTCGCCCCGCCGGGGATCGACGTCGACGGTTGGGACACCCCCCGCGTCGCCCGGCTCAAGGGCGACCCGCGGCTGGCCGAGCTGGCACCCCGGGTGCTGGCCGCCGTCCTGCCGCCGATCCCGCCGACCACGCGGTTCTCGTTCGACGGCACCACCGCTGAGCTGGGTGCACCCGAGGTACGGCGGCTGCGGGCCCGTCACCTGGCACGGCTGTCGGCCGACGACCCGACGGCCACGTACCTGGCGAGACGTCCGGGTGCCGAGGCGTCGCTACTGGCGCTGTTGTGGCGGACGTGGCGGGGGTCCCACGCCGCCGCAGGGCACGCAACCCCGGACGAGGGCGAGCGGACGGAGTTCCTCGAGGCGGCCGCCGAGTTCCCGCAGGTGCGGATGCTGCGGCGCTGCTTCTGGCCACCGTTGACCGTGTCCGACGTCGCCGAGGCCGTCCACACCGGCGACGTGGACCTCGTGAGCGCCGCCGACGGGATCCTCGCGGCCGACGAGGCCGAGACCCTGGCCACGGCGTGGGCGGCCGCCGATGCCTGGACGATCGACGACGTCGGCTTCCTCGACGAGGTCGCCGCGCTGATCGGGCGTGAACCCACCGCCGACGACGCGGAGCTCCGCGAGGAGGGGATCCGGTTGGGCGCCGACGAGTTGCGCACCGAGGTCGTGGGCGTCGACGTCCGCGACCCCGACTACCGCGACTTCGCGCACGTCGTCGTCGACGAGGCCCAGGACCTCTCCCCGATGCAGTGGCGGGCGGTCGCGCGGCGGGCCCCGTTCGCCTCGTGGACGGTCGTGGGCGACCTCGACCAGCGCAGCCGTCTCGACGAGCCCCGGACCTGGGAGGAGGTGGCGCGACTCATCGGTCGCCGCCGGGTCGAGGTGGTCAGGCTCGGGGTGAACTACCGCACCCCGGCCGAAGTCGCCGAGCTCGCCAACGAGGTCCTCGTTGCGGCCGGGGGTGACGCCTCGACGGCACCGAGAGCGGTGCGTCGCACCGGCCGCCGCCCGGTGCTCATCACCACCGACGACGTCGCCACGGCCGTGCACCACCGTGTCGACGAGTTGCTCCGTGCCGCCGACGGCACCGTGGCGGTGCTCTCGGTCCGTGGCGACGTCGCCGACCTCGCCGCCGGTCTGGGGGAGCTGGCCCCCGACGACCGCCAGCGGGTGCGGGTGCTGCAGGTGCGCACCGCCAAGGGGCTCGAGTTCGACGACGTCGTCGTCGCCGCGCCGGAGGCGATCCTCGCCGAGGAGCTCGGCGCGTCGGCGTTGTACGTGGCGGTGACCCGGGCGACGCGGAGCCTCACCCTGGTCACCGGTGACCCCACCGCCGTCCCCGGCGCCGGGGTGTGCGAGCCGCGGCGCCACGACCCACCGGCGTGACCGCTGAGCGGCCGCGCCCGGTGGGGGTCACAACCGGCAGGCGAGGATGTCGGTGACCAGGATCCCGCGGGCACCGAGCTCCCACAGCTCGTCCATCACCCGGTTGGTGTGGCGCTGTTCGACCATCGCCCGCACCGCGACCCACCCCTTGTCGTGCAGCGGGCTCACCGTCGGGGACTCGATCCCGGGGGTGAGCTCGCAGGCGGCCTCGAGGTCCTCGACCCGGCAGTCGTAGTCCATCATCACGTACCGGCGGGCGATCACGACCCCGGTGAGGCGGCGCAACAGCTGCTCGACCCGTGGGTCGATCTCGGTGTCGCGCCCACGGATCAGCACCGCCTCCGAGCGCAGGATCGGGTCGCCGATCGTGGTGAGCCCGGCGTTGCGCAGGCTGGTGCCGGTGGAGACGACGTCGGCGATGACGTCGGCGACCCCGAGCTGGATCGCGGTCTCCACGGCGCCGTCGAGGTGGATCACCTCGGCGTCGACCCCGCGTTCGGCGAGGTCGCGGCGGACCAGGCCGTCGTAGGAGGTGGCGATCCGGGTGCCGGCCAGGCCCGTGACGTCCTCGACCGTCCCGGGCACCGCGGCGTACCGGAACGTGGAGGCCCCGAACCCCAGGGCGAGGATCTCGTCGGCGTCGTCGTCGCCGTCGAGGAGGAGGTCACGGCCGGTGATCCCGACCTCGAGCTTCCCCGAGCCGACGTAGGTCGCGATGTCCCGGGGGCGCAGGAAGAAGAACTCGACCCCGTTGTCCGGGTCGGCGAGGACGAGCTCACGGCTGTCACGACGTTGGCGGTACCCGGCCTCGCGGAGCATCGCGCTGGCGGGCTCGGAGAGCGAGCCCTTGTTGGGCACGGCGACGCGGAGCATGGCGGCCTCCCGGGCGGGACGCGTTGGCGGGGTGGGCGGCGAGCGGTGGGCGGTGGGCGGTCACAGGTGAGCGTAGACGTCCTCGAGGGTGACGCCGCTGGCGAGCATCAGCACCTGGGCGTGGTACAGCAGCTGCGAGAGCTCCTCGGCGGTGCGCTGCGGACCCTCGTGTTCGGCGGCCATCCACGACTCGGCAGCCTCCTCGACGAGTTTCTTCCCGATCGCGTGCACCCCGGCGTCGAGGGACGCCACCGTGTGCGAGCCGGCCGGCCGTTCGTCGGCCTTCGCGGCGAGCTCGGCGTACAGCTGGTCGAAGGTCTTCACGGGGGGTCCCGTCCGTCGTCGCGTGACGCCCGTCGGGACGCGGGCGTCGCCGGGGCGTGGGGCTGGATCGGCGGCAGGGTACGCGCCTGGCACCGGTAGTCTCCCGGGACCCGTACCTCAGGAGCACGTGTGAGTGACACCCCCAACGACCCGGCGGCGGCTGCGGCCGGTCAGACCCCGGGCCAGGAGCCGTCCGAGGAGGAGATCCGTGCCTACCTCGGCCAGCTCCGTGAGGCACCCGTCGACCAGGTCCTCAGCGAGATCCTCTCGGCGCTCCTCAACGCCGCGCAGGTCAAGCTCGGACGCCGCGACGGACGCCTCCTCATCGACCTGGTCGGGGGCCTGATCGAAGGTTCGCGTGCCGCGCTCGACGACGAGTTCACCGGGCAGGTCGACGAGGCGATCACCCAGCTCCGGCTCGCCCAGGTCGAGGCCGAAGGCCAGGTCGGCGGCGAGGAGCAGCCCAACGACGTCGATGCCTCGGTGCTCGCCGCCGGCGGGTCGGACGCCGCGGGGGGAGGCGCCGACACGGGCGCCGAACAGGCACGCTCCCGGCTGTGGACGCCGTAGGCCGGGTTGCGCCCGGGTGCGTGACCCCACCTGACCCGACCGGCGTGCTACCCTGCCGCAGCCGGTGACGCGGCGGTGCGTGCCACGTGCGCGTCGCGCCGTCCGCACGGACGGTGCGGCCCCACAGCGGGTCCCACGCGTCACCCCGGCCGGCCCGAACGTGTGGGCATGGCGACGGCGTCACGGCTCGTGACGGGCGACGGACAACCGAAGACGAAGTGGTGCCCACGCACCCACCCGGAAGGTTCCGCCTCACCGGGTCACCGAGCGGCCGACTGCGCCGCGTGCGCCGGCGACCGACGTGTCGCCCGGGGTGCGCCGGCGGACCCGGCCGCCGATGATCCACGGCGACCCCGGTGACCCGAGGTCGCCGTTCGTCGTCAGGGGACCGGACACCGCGGTCGACGCCGCAGCCGGGGGCGATGGGGCACCCGATGGCCATCACCACAGGCCACGACCACAGGCACTGACCGACCACCGCGGTGGGTGACCGCCGCCGTGAACCGCCAGGAGGCATCAGCATCGACGACCAGCAGCGCAGGCTGAACGCCGACATCAAGGTCCCGCGCGTCCGACTCGTGGACGCCGACGGGGAGCAGGTCGGCATCGTTCCGCTGGCGCAGGCGTTGCGCCGCGCCCGTGAGCAGGAGCTCGACCTCGTCGAGGTCGCGCCGCAGGCCGACCCACCCGTCTGCCGGATCATGGACTGGGGGAAGGCGAAGTACGAGGACGAGCAGAAGCAGAAGGAGGCGCGCAAGCGCCAGAGCCAGATCTCCGTGAAGGAGATCAAGATGCGTCCCAAGATCTCCGACAACGACTACCACACCAAGTCGGGGCACGTACGGCGGTTCCTCAACGACGGCGCGAAGGTCCGTGCCTCGATCATGTTCCGGGGGCGCGAGATGACCCACACCGAACTCGGCCTGCGCCTGTTGGACCGACTCGCCGACGACATGAGCGAGCTGGCCACCGTCGAGGCCGCCCCGAAGGTCGACGGGCGGAACATGGTGATGGTCCTCGCCCCGCTCAAGCAGCGCCAACGCGCCGAGGAGAACGAGGAATCCTGACCGGTCCATCGTGACCGGCCCGAACTGACCGGACCGAACCGACCGGCCCGGTACGACGGCCCCCGGGCCGGCACGGTGCCCCGTGCACGCCCCCGGAACCACCCCCGGACCCACCACCACGACGAAGGCGGAAGACCGATGCCGAAGCAGAAGACCCA
>SLDB01000347.1 GCA_007125475.1 Nitriliruptoraceae bacterium
AGGGCGCCGGTCAGCCCGGCGACGACGCGTCGACGGACCCCGCTGAGGAGGGCGAGGTCGCACGGGGACCATCGCCCGGTGGCGCCGACGACACCGGGCAGGCCGGGACCGACCGGGCTGCGGCGTCCTCGGCCCCGCCGCCACCGCGCGACGACGAGGCCTGAGGGGTCCAGGCCCCGCTCAGCGCCGGTCGGCCGCGGTCGCCTCCCCGCCGCCGAACTGGGTCCGGGCCAGCTCGGCGTACACCCCGCCGGCCCGGAGCAGCTCGGTGTGGGTCCCCTGCTCGACGATGCGGCCGGCGTCGAGGACGACGATGACGTCGGCGTCGACCACGGTCGAGAGCCGGTGGGCGATCACCAGGCTGGTGCGTCCACGCAGCGTCTCGGCCAGGGCCGCCTGCACCAGCCGCTCCGACTCGGTGTCCAGGTGCGCGGTGGCCTCGTCGAGGATCACGATCGCCGGATCCTTCAACAGCACCCGGGCGATCGAGACGCGTTGCTTCTCCCCGCCCGAGAGCCGGTAGCCGCGTTCGCCGACGACGGTGTCGTACCCGTCGGGCAGCGCGGCGACGACGTCGTGGATCCGGGCGGCCCGTGCCGCGGCGACGAGCTCCTCGTCGGTCGCAGACGGACGGGCGTAGCGCAGGTTGGCCCGGATGGTGTCGTGGAACAGGTGGGCGTCCTGGCTCACGATCCCGACCGCCTCGGCCACCGAGGTCAGGGTGAGGTCGCGGACGTCGTGGCCGTCGATGCGCACCGCCCCGGAGGTGACGTCGTACAGCCGGGGGACCAGGCTGGAGAGCGTCGACTTCCCCGCCCCGGAGCGGCCGACGAGCGCCACCATGGAGCCGGCGGGGACATCCAGGTCGATCCCGGAGAGGATCCACGCCGAGGCGTCGTCGCCGTGCTCGGCACGCGGCCCCTCCAACGACGCCAGCCCGGATCCGGCCGGGTACCGGAACCACACGTCCTCGAAGCGCACGTGCCCACGTGGTTCGACCAGCTCCCGCGCACCGTCGCGGTCCTCGATCGCACGGGGCAGGTCGAGGACCTCGAACACCCGCTCGAAGCTGACCAGCGCCGTCATCAGGTCCACCCGGGCGTTCGAGAGCTGCGCCAGCGGTCCGTAGAGCTGGGTGACGTACAGCCCCAGCGCCACGACGGTCCCGACCTCGATCTCCGGCGAGTCGATCACGATCAACCCGCCGACGAGGTAGACCAGACCGGTGGCCAGGGTCCCGACGAACCCCAGGGCCGCGAAGAGGGCGCGGCCGGTGAGAGCCTGTCTCACCCCGATCGCAGCGACGCGTTCGGCACGGTCATGGAACCCGGCGACCTCGCGGTCGACGTTCCCGAACAGCTTGACCAGCAGCGCGCCGGCGACGTGGAACCGTTCGGTCATCACCGAGTTCATCTCGGCGTTCAACCCCATGCCCTCGCGGGCGAGCGCCTGCAGGCGGCGGCCCACGATCCGTGCCGGCACGACGAACAGCGGCAGCAGGGCGACGGCCACCAACGTCACCCGCCACTCGAGGGCGAACATCACCGCCAGGGTGACGGTGACGCTGATGAGGTTGTCGACGACGCCGCCGAGGGTTCCGGTCAACGCGCGCTGGGCGCCGATGACGTCGTTGTTGAGCCGGGTGATCAGCGAGCCGGTCTGCGTCCGGGTGAAGAACGCGATCGGCAGGGTGTGCACGTGCCGGTACAGCCGGGTCCGCAGGTCGAGGATGAGCTCCTCACCGATCGACGACGCCAGCCACCGCTCGATCATCGACACGGCCGCGACGATCACGCCGACCAGGAGCATCCCGGCGAACAGGGTCACCAGCAGGCCGCGGTCAGCGGCGGGGATCGCCTCGTCGATGATCCACGCGATCAGCAGCGGAGGTACCGCCGAGACCACCGCGGCGAGGACGATCAACGCCACGAACGCGGTCAGGCGCCCCCGCCACGGCCGGGTCAGCGACCACGCCCGACGGGCGGTGGTGCGGTCGAAGCCGCGGGAGCGCGCCTCGTCGACGTCGCCCATCGGCAGCAGTGGCATCCCACCGTGTCCTCGCACCGCAGCGACTCCTCACCCGTCCGGGCCCGCCGCCGTGCCCGACCGGTCGTCGGGGCACCCGCCGTGGCGGGGGACGGCGGGTGCGCCGCGAAGGTACGGCGTCGTGGGGCAGGGGTGGGTCGGCGTCCACGGCTCGGTCGGACGTGGTGAGTAGGCTCCCGCGGTGAGGGCGGGTGGTCGTGCGCGGGGTCCGACGCCCGTGCGCCGGCCCCGCAGCCGTCGCTTCCACCAGCACCCCATCCGCGAGGTCCAGGTGAGTTCGTCCGATCCCGAGGTGCCCGGCGGCCTCACCGACGACGAGCGGGAGCTGTTGGGTCGGTACGTCACCGACCCGGACGGCGACGTCTTCGCGCTCACCGACCTCCCCGAGGTCGTGAAAGGGGCGTTGTTCGCCCGCTACTCGCGGTACGCCGGTTCGCTCAAGCGCCTGTTCCTCGACGAGTTCGCCGAGGACCTGCGCACCTCGGATCCGGCGGCGCGGGCCGAGCGCCTCTACGACAAGGTGTTCTCCGAGTACGGCGACGACTCGGTGGCGCAGGTGGGTGCCGCCCACGTCGCCGTCGAAGGCGTCTCGAACCTGTTGACGAAGCGCCTGGAGTGGGGCCGACTCGCGGCGTACCTCGAGCAGTCGACCCGCTACATCCGGTACGACTCCCTCGTCGACGGCCGGTTCCGCTACCACCGACCCGCCGAGGTCCTCGCCGGCCCACACGTCGCGATGTACGAGGAGCACCTCGACGCCATCTTCGGGATCTACCGCGACGCGATCCCGACCGTGCTGGACTGGGTCCGGCGCACCTGGCCCCGGGACGAGGTGACCTCCGAGGTGGTGTACCGCAACGCCACCACGGCGAAGGCGCTGGATCTGCTGCGTGGACTGCTACCGGCCGCGACGACGTCGAACCTCGGCATCTTCGCCTCCGGCCAGTCGTACGAGGGGTTGCTGCTGCGGCTCCGCGCCGACGAGCTCGCCGAGTCCCACGCCGTCGCCGACCGCCTGTTGACCCAGCTGCGCCGGGTGATCCCGTCGTTCCTGACGCGCGTCGACCGTCCGGACCGCGGCGGGGCCTGGTCGGCGTACCTCGCCCGGACCCGCGACGAGGTCCGGGCGCTGGCCGACGAGCTCGTCGACGACGCCGATCCACCCGCCGCCGACCTGGTCACCCTCACCGACTACGCGCCGCGTGACCCGGTCGACGCCGAGGTGGCGTTGGTGACCGCGGCGCTGTACCCGCACGTCGAGATCGGCGAGCGCGAGCTCGAGGCCCAGGTCCGTGGCTGGTCGGCGCGGCGGCGCGACGAGGTGCTCCGCGCCTACGTCGGGGCGCGTGAGAACCGGCGCCACCGCCCCGGTCGCGGCTTCGAGCGCGTGTGGTACCGGTTCGACGTCCTCGGCGACTACGGCGGGTTCCGTGACCTGCAGCGGCACCGCATGCTCACCATCGAGTGGCAGCCGCTGACCACCACCCACGGCTATGACACCCCTGCCGAGCTGGAGGAGGCCGGTGTCGCCGACGCCTGGCACGAGGCGATGGAGCGCTCCGACGCCCTCTACCGGCGGTTGGTCGTCGACCACCCGGTCGCGGCGCAGTACGCGGTGTGCTTCGCCTACCGCGTGCGCTACGTGATGCAGCTCAACGCCCGGGCGGCGATGCAGATGCTGGAGCTGCGCTCCTCGCCGCAGGGGCACCCGCAGTACCGCCGGGTCGTGCAGCGCATGCACGAGCTCATCCGGGACGAGGCCGGTCACCGCGCCGTGGCCGACGCGATGGTCCACGTCGATCACGGCGCCGGCGAACTCGAACGCCTCGAATCCGAGCGGGCCGCCGAGCGGCGCCGACGGGATCGTGCCACCCACCGCCGAACGGAGACGACGTGAGTGACCGCCTGCGATCGGTGCTCCTCGGCGTCGGCGTCGGGGTCGCGCCGCTCCTCCTCCTCGACCTC
>SLDB01000013.1 GCA_007125475.1 Nitriliruptoraceae bacterium
CACGCCGGGGAAGGTCGAACGCTTCCACCACGCGGCGCTGGAGGCCGGCCTCGACCTGCTCGTCGTCCACGGGGTGACCGTCACCGCCCAGCACGTCGGGGTCACCGGCTCCCAGCCGCTGGACCTCAAGAGCTTCACGGCGCGGTACGACATCCCGGTCGTCGTCGGAGGGGTGGCGTCGGCGAAGTCGGCGTTGCACCTGATGCGCACCGGGGCGGTGGGGGTCCTGGTCGGTGTCGGCGCCGGTTCGGTGTCGACGACCGAGGACGCGATCGGGGTGCACGTCCCGCTGGCGACCGCGATCGCCGAGGTCGCTGCGGCCCGGGCCCGCTACCTCGAGGAGTCGGGGCGCTACGTCCAGGTCATCGCCTCCGGTGGGGTCAGCACCGGCGGCGACCTCGCGAAGGCGATCGCGTGCGGGGCGGATGCGGCGTTGCTCGGCCGCCCGCTGGCCGCCGCCGAGGAGGCGCCGGGGCGCGGCGCGTACTGGGGGCTGTCGGCCGCCCACCACGAGCTGCCACGCGGCGACATCCACCGGCTCCAGCCGCTCGGCCCGCTCGCGACGATCCTCGAGGGCCCGGCCCACCGCTCGGACGGGACGGTGAACCTGATGGGCGGGCTGCGGCGGGCCATGGGCGTCACCGGGTACGAGTCGCTGGCGCGGCTGAAGGACGCCGAGCTGGTGGTGCGCGCCGCCCGCCACCACCACGACACGTGAGCCGGGGGTCGACGTGAACCCGAGATCCGAGGAGCCCACCGCCGGCGCCGCCCCGGTCAGCGGTGCGGGCAGCACCCCCGGCGCGGGGGCCGACGGCGGACCGGACACCGTCGTGGTCGTCGACTTCGGGGCGCAGTACGCCCAGCTCATCGCGCGGCGGATCCGTGAGGCACGGGTGTACTCCGAGATCGTCCCGCACGACACCCCGGTCGAGGAGATCCTGGCACGACGGCCGACCGCGATCGTGCTCTCGGGCGGACCTGCGTCGGTGTACGCCGAGGGCGCCCCGGGGATCGACGACGCCCTGGTCGACTCGGGGGTGCCCACGTTCGGGATCTGCTACGGCTTCCAGGCGATGGCGCAGGCCCTCGGCGGGGTCGTCGAACGCACCGGGAGCGCCGAGTACGGCGGCACGCCGCTCGACCTGGTCGGGGGCGACTCGACGCTGTTCCACGGCCTGCCGCGGCACCAGTCGGTGTGGATGTCGCACGGCGACACCGTCACCGCCGCCCCGCCGGGGTTCGACGTCGTCGCCCGCACCGCGCAGACCCCGGTGGCGGCGTTCGAGGACCCGTCCCGCGGCCTGGCCGGGGTGCAGTTCCACCCGGAGGTGCTGCACACCGAGCACGGCCAGGCCGTCCTCGAGCACTTCCTCTACGAGATCGCCGGGTGCCGGCCGCAGTGGACGACCGCGAACGTCATCGATGAGCAGGTCGCCGCGATCCGTGCCCAGGTCGGCGACAAGCGCGCGGTGTGCGGGCTCTCCGGCGGGGTCGACTCGGCGGTCGCCGCCGCGCTGGTGCAACAGGCGATCGGTGAGCGGCTCACCTGCGTGTTCGTCGACCACGGGCTGCTGCGCGCCGGTGAGGCCGAGCAGGTCGAACGCGACTTCGTCGAGGCGACCGGGGTGGCGTTGAAGGTCGTCGACGCCGCCGACCGGTTCCTCGAGGCGCTGGCCGGGGTCGACGACCCGGAGGAGAAGCGCCGGGTCATCGGCCGCGAGTTCATCCGCGTGTTCGAGGCCGCCGCACGTGAGGTCGTCGCCGACGCCGGCGCGCACGGCGAGGACGTCGAGTTCCTGGTGCAGGGCACGCTGTACCCCGACGTCGTCGAGTCCGGTGGCGGCACCGGCGCGGCGAACATCAAGAGCCACCACAACGTCGGTGGGCTCCCCGACGACCTGGCCTTCGACCTCGTCGAGCCGTTGCGCACCCTGTTCAAGGACGAGGTCCGGGCCGTCGGCCTCGAGCTGGGGCTCCCCGAGGCGATCGTGTGGCGCCAGCCGTTCCCGGGTCCGGGGTTGGCGATCCGGATCGTCGGCGCCGTCGACCGCGAGCGGCTCGAGCTGCTGCGCGCCGCCGACGCGATCGCCCGTGACGAGCTCACCGCCGCCGGGCTCGACCGCGAGATCTGGCAGTGCCCGGTCGTCCTCCTCGCCGAGGTGCGTTCAGTGGGGGTGCAGGGCGACGAACGCACCTACGGCCACCCGGTGGTGCTGCGGCCGGTGTCCAGTGAGGACGCGATGACCGCCGACTGGACCCGGATCCCCTACGAGGTGCTGGCCCGGATCTCGACGCGGATCACCAACGAGGTCCCGTCGGTGAACCGGGTCACCCTCGACGTCACCTCCAAGCCGCCGGGCACGATCGAGTGGGAGTAGGCCCCGTCGCGATGGGGGTTCGCGCCCACCCTTGACAGCCCCGTCCCGCCCCTGCAGTAATCACGTATCAGGTGGCGTCCCGGTCGGCAGCGCCCGGCCGGGGCTCAGGGAGTGGGAAGGGGACGCACATGAAACGCCTCATCGCACCGCTGACGACGCTCCTGCTGGCGCTGGGTCTCACGGCAGGCCCCGCCCTGGCACACCACGGGCCCATCGTCGATGGGCCACCCAACAACCCGCACACCGCCGGCATCCCCCAGGAGTTCTGGGAGGAGGGGCTGGAGGCCGGATTCATCCTCGACGAGGACGGCGACTTCATCGATGCCGGGGCTCCGTTCGAGTTCTTCGTCCCGGTGACGCTTCCGGACGGCTTCGAGGGTCGCGAGCTGAACCTCAACGACGGGAACTTCTGGCTCGTGTTCCGGATCGGAGGTGAAGGCGACCCCGATGACCTCCGGGCGCTTCGTTTCGAGGGCTGGGAGCCCGATTTCGCGGCGGGGTTCCCCTCGTCGCTGGATGACGACTTCGACGAAGGCGACCTGGTCGCCGGGGACACGGGACTATCCACGGAGGAATTCGTGGAGGAGCCTCCCGAAGGCAAGTTCGTATGGGTGCAGTCCTACCCGCATCCGCACAGCATCATCCTCCACGCCGACACCGAACGGGAGCGCTGTGTCGACCTGGCCAACGGCCGGGACATCGGCAACCCGAACCAGCACAACGGGATGCACATCGGTCGTCCGGGCCAGGACACACCCGGCACCGGCTTCGCCAACGCCGGTCACATGATCGCGCCGATGACCTGTGAGGCGATGGGGTTCTGACCATCGGACACTCGCACCCGCCCCGGCTGCGACCGGCCGGGGCGGGTGTGTTCCGTGTCCCGCGTCAAGACGACACCGCGTGGGCTCCGGGCTGACCGGATCGGCGACGGGGGTCAGGGGGCCGGGTCGGTGAGGCGCCCGTCGGCGGCGGCGTCGGTGACCAGGTCGTAGGCGGCCGGCTCGAGGTAGACCACCGCGGCCGGCCCGGCCCAGCCGTGGCGTCCCGGCGCCAGCGCCCGCTCGACGTTGTCGGGGGGCAGGTGGAGGGCTTCGTAGGCCAGCCGGAGCAGGTTCGGCCCGCCGAGGTCGGTGACGGTGTGGCGCCGCAGGATCGTGGCGGCCTCGAGGACCTCGTCGAGGTCACCGCCCTCGGCGACGTGGCGGTGGGCGAGGGCGAGCATCTGGGCCTGTGCCTGCGAGCGGCCGAAGTCGCCGCCCGCGCGGTTCTTGCGGTCACGGCCGTAGGTCAGGGCCTGGCTGCCCGTGAGCCGTTGCCTCCCCGCCTCCGGGATCGACATCCCACCGTCGAACACCGGGGTGGGTACGTCGACGACGAGTCCGCCGAACGCCGCGACGGCGGCCTTGAACCCGTCCATCGACGTGGTCAGGTGCCCGTCGAGGGCGATCCCGAACTCCGCCTCGACCGCCTCGACGCAGGACTCCGGGCCGCGGTTGAGGCAGGCGTTGACGCGGTTGTTGCCCCGCCCGGGGAGGTGGATCCAGCTGTCCCGCGGGATCGAGACGAACGTGGCGTGCTGACGGTCGCCGGAGACGAACAGCAGCTGCACCCCGTCAGCCCGGGC
>SLDB01000305.1 GCA_007125475.1 Nitriliruptoraceae bacterium
CGTAGTCGGCTCGACGGCCGAGCTCGAGTCTCATGACGTTTAGTGTAGCACTAAACGTCATGTCGCTGCGTGTCGGCACGCCGCGGGGAGGTCGGTCGCGACCGAGTCACGCCCCGCCGCCCGCGCCCCGCGGCTAGTGCTGCTGGAGGGTGACCCGGTAGTTGTCGCCCGACACGTGCTCCACCGTGCAATCGAAGTCGGCGCGGACCGGTCCGTCGGTGGCGTCTTCGACTTCCACCCACCCCCGGATCTCCCACCCGTCATCGTGCTCGGTGACCTCGACCTCGTCCAAGGCCGGGTAGTCGGCGGTCGACGATTCCGACAGAGTGGAGGTCATCCGCTCCTGACAGATCTGCCAGGAGCGCTCTTCGGTCATCGCCGACGGTGCTGCGCACCCGACGGCGACGAGCACCAGCACGATCGTCGCGCCCCGCATCACCGCTCCTCCGACGGCCGGAGGGTAACCCGGGGGTTGCGCCGATCCTTCCGGGGCGTCGGACGCGTTCGTCACCGCCTTCCTCGTGGCGCTGCCCGGTCGGGTCGTTTTGGTGCGTCGACCACCGCCTCGCCGTTCTGCGAGACCGGCCATGTCCCTCGCCGACCGCCGCGGACCCTGGGGTGCGCGGCCGTACGGGCGGCTCATCCGCGTGGGTGATCACACCGTGTACCTCGGGCCCAGCCCCAAGCGGGTCCGTGTCGAGGTCGCCGACGCCACCGTCGCGGACTCCCCTCGGCCACACCTGCTGCACCAGCCGGGGGCGAAGGCAGCCTGGTGGTTCCCGGCCGAGGATGTGCGGAGTGGTCCGAGGATTCCGGAGCGCGCGAGCTGCACCCGTTGTTCGGGACCGTCGAGCTCCTCGATCTGCGGCGCGGATCCGGGCGGGAGCCGGGTGTCGCGCAGCGGTGTCGGGACGTCGCCACCCCCTGGGTCCCGCCGGTCGGCTCGCGCAGCTTGACGCGGAGACGGGGCGGCAGCCTCGCCTCGTCGGTGGCTTGGCCGTATGGGGTGCCGCGCCGCCACCGGCACGGCCGGCACGGGTCGAAGGGCGCCGTCCCGGTGGCCGACACCGTCACCGTTCGACCTTCGAGCCACGGGAACCCTGTGGTATGTCGCGTGCCAGAGGAGGTCCCTCTCGTGTGCGTGGGCATGTCCGACGACCTCCCTCGATGCCGTCGAGGGAGGTCGAGACACGTGCCCGATCGACACCGCCGGAAGCCCCTCGATTTCCGTGAGTTTGGCCCCTGTGCAGGCGACGGTGGGGCGCCTTGGCTGCTCCCACCGTCGCGCACAGCCGTGTGGAGGGACCACGACGTGTGACGGAAGGTCACGCCTTGGACGTCGATCCGGATCGGCCTTTGCTGGGGGAGCATGACCGACTCCGGCTGCTTGTCGACAACAGCACGGACATGCTCGCGCGGCACGCTCCCGACGGTAGCTACCGCTACGTCTCGCTCGCCTGCCGGGAGCTGCTCGGCTACGAACCAGAAGAGCTGGTCGGCCGCTCGGCATACGAGTTGATCCATCCCGACGACATCGCCGCGGTCAAGGCCGCCCACACGGTGGTGCTGGACGGCCCGCGGCTGCGAGCGGTCGTCTACCGCATCCGTGACCGGCACGGCCGCGACGTGTGGTTCGAGACCACCGGCCATTCCCTGCGCGACCCGGCCACCGGCGAGATCGTGGAGATCCAGACCAGTTCCCGCGACGTCACCTGGCGCAAGCGGGTCGAGGCGGAGTTACGTGAGTCCGAGAAACGGTTCCGGCTCGCCATGGTCGACGCGCCCATCGGCATGGCCCTGGTGGACGTTGATGGGCGCGCGGTCGAGGTCAACGAGCGGCTGTGCGAACTCCTCGATCGTCCACGCGAACAACTCCTCACCTGCAGCTTTCGGGACGTCACCCACCCCGACGATCTCGAGGCCGATCTCGCCTACGTGGAACAGTTGCTGGCTGGCGAGATCACCCACTACGAGCTGGAGAAGCGCTACCTGCGTCCCTGTGGCGAGGTGGTCTCCGCGCTGCTCAGCGCTTCCATCCTTCGTGATGACGGGGGCGAACCGCGCTACTTCATCGCGCAGGTCGTCGACATGACCGAACGGAAGCGGACGCTCCTCGCCCTGGAGGAGACCGGCCGTGAGTTGGAGCGGAGCAACGCCGCCCTGCGCCGGTACGCCTCGGTGGTCGCCCACGACCTCCGCAGCCCGCTCGCCACCATCGGGGGGTTCGTCGAATTCCTCCTTCGCCAGCACAGCAACCAACTGGATCAGCAGGGCACGCAGATCCTGCAGGTCACCGACCGGATCGTGCGCCAGATGGCACAGACGGTCGAGGGGCTCCTCGACCTCGCACGGATCGACGTCGACGAACCCCGCGATGAACTCGTCGACGTCGGTGACCTGCTAGAGGACGCGATCGCCGCCATCCGCGCTGAGCTCGACGCCTCCGGTGCCGAGCTACGGATCGGCGCTCTCCCGCGGGTGCGCGCTGATCCCGCGCTGCTGCGCGTGGTGTTCCAGAACCTGCTGAGCAACGCGCTGCAGCACCGGCATCCCGACCGCCGCCTCGAGGTGGTCGTCGCCGCGGAACATGCTCCCGGGTTCTGGCGCTTCACGGTCACCGACAACGGCCGGGGTTTCGACCCGGCCCTCCGCGAGGCGATGTTCGAACCGCAGTTGCGCGGCAGGGGGGGCGGGACCGGGATGGGGCTGGCGACGTGCCGGAAGATCATCGAACGTCACCGCGGCACCATCGAGGCGCGGTCAGCCGATCCCGGCGCTCGCATCGAGTTCACGCTGCCGGATCCGCCCATCCGCCAGGGTCGACGGTGAAGACCTCGTCAACCGCCGCGGGTCTGCTGCTGCGCACGCCGTTCGGCGAGTCGGGCCGACAGGATCGCCGCCTCCGAGCGCCGCTCCATCCCGAGCTTCTGCAGGAGCCGTGAGCTGTAGTTCTTCACCGTACGTTCGGCGAGGCAGAGATGGTCGGCGATCTGGCGGTTCGACAGCCCCTGTCCGATCAGCTCGAAGACCCGCCGTTCCTGACCGGTCAACTGCTGGAGCGCAGCCGCATCGGTCGGCAGCGACGTGATCCGTTCCAGCAGCTCGGACACCGCTTCGCCGTCGAGGAGTCGTTCGCCTCGCCTCACCGCAGCGATGACCCCGAGGAGGTCGGTCGCGCTGCTGTCCTTCGCCAGGTACGCGGCCGCGCCGGCCAGCGCCGCCGACAACATGGCGGCGGGTTCGGGGAACGACGTCAGCAGCACGAACGCGGTCGTCGGGTGATGAACGGATACCTCGCGGCACAGCTGGATGCCGTCTCCGTCGGGCAGCACGACATCGACGATGGCGATGTCGGGCACCGTCCGCTCGATGAGCTCGTACGCCTGGGTGACCGTCCCGGCCTCCCCGACCACCACACAGTCACAATCCGACTGCTCGACGGCGGTCCGAAGGCCCGTGCGCACCACCTCGTGATCGTCCACCACGACCACCGTTCGGGCCACTCCGCTCCTCCGGTCTCCGGTCCGACGGGGAGCCGTAGACGACCAGGGCTGGGACGGCCCCTCACCCGGGGGAGCGGATGCCCGAGACCGCACGTCGTGTATGACCCGGTCGACTTCGCGTTCGAGGCGTTCGAGCTCGTCAGCAACCACCGCGTCTCCTGCGTCGATCCGGAGGCTGCGCAGCCCCAACGCGACGGCGAACAACCGCTGTTGGATCGCGTCCAGCCCGTCCCTGGGGTCGAGCACCGTGCCCCCGGCCATGGGCCATTCCGCTTCTCGCGTCCCGCACTGCTGCGGCGTCCAAGGCAGTGTCCCCCCGGTGCACCTCACCGCATAGGTACCAAAGTCACGGGACGCCCACACCGGGGACGGCGGCACCGGATCCGGTGACCTAGGTGCCTAGCGGCAACCAAGCCCACCGGATCCCGTGCACGGTGTCACCGACACCACGAGGAGTGCGTATGCGCCGCCCACCGTCATCCCGTGCCACCGTCGACGA
>SLDB01000374.1 GCA_007125475.1 Nitriliruptoraceae bacterium
CGATGCGTTCGTGGTAGTGGGTGAGCTCCAGGGCCCGCTCGTCCGCCCCGTCGAGGGTGTGGTCGGGGAAGAACTGGCGCTCGACCTCGCTGCCGTCCTCGTACCGGACGATCCAGGCCACCTCGGTGAGTTCGTGCCGGGTGTGGTCGAGGCCGGTGGTCTCGGTGTCCATGAACACGAACCGCACCCCGCCGCGGTGGTGGGTCGCCGCCGACCCGGCTCCCGGGGCGTCGGGGGTCGCGGCCCCGTCGGCGTCGGGTGGCGGGGTCGCGGCGTCACTGGCCTGGCTCGGGGGGGTGTCGATCCGTGCGCTCCTGGTCGTGGGAGCGGGAACCTACCCGCGGCGGCGTCGGCCGTCCCCCCCGCCAACCGATGCGCCCGCGCCCCGATCCGGACCTCCGCGCCCCCGGTTCCCACCGTGACGAGACGCGCCCCCGGATGGCGGGATCCGGGGGCGCGGTGGCGGTGTTCCGAGTCACCGCCGTCGGACCGGGGTCGCTGGTGGCGATCCTGGTCGTGTCCCAGGGTCGGGCCGGTGGGGAGAGACACCGGCGTGGTTCCCGTCGTCTCCGACGGATCCCTGGGCGGCGAGGGCTACGTCGCCATGGAGACATGATGACCGTGATCAGCGTGGTGGTCTCCCTGTCCGGAGGTGGGTGGGGGAACGACCGCGGTCACACGACCCGGATAGGAGGCGCCGGTCCTCGTCACCGGTGCCGGGTCCTCGACGACGAACACGTGTTCGGCTACCGTCGGCCCCCGGCGCCCGATGGTGCTCCACACCCCGGACCGGACATCCCTGGTGATGTCACTCCGGCGTCGTACGGTGACGTCGTCGATCCGGTCGGCGCCGCCACCGACCGACGGTGCACGACCCCGCGGACACCCGACGGCGCCCCCGGTACGGCACCCCGTGGACGCCCCGACCAGCTTCCGGCCCGTGAGGGCCCGCCCGCGCCAGACGACCTGGAGGACCCCGTGGACAAGGACAAGGCGCTCGATCTCGCGCTCGCCAATATCGAGAAGCAGTTCGGCAAGGGCTCGTTGATGCGGCTCGGCGACAACGTCGCCGAGCAGGTCCCGGCGATCCCCAGCGGGGCGCTGGCACTCGACATCGCCCTCGGTGTCGGGGGGTTCCCGCGCGGCCGCGTCGTCGAGATCTACGGACCGGAGTCCAGCGGGAAGACCAGCCTCGCGTTGCACGCGATCGCCGAGGCCCAGGCTGCCGGTGGGATCGCCGCGTTCATCGACGCCGAGCACGCCCTCGACCCGACCTACGCCCAGGCGCTCGGCGTCGACATCAACGAGATGCTCGTCTCGCAGCCCGACACCGGGGAGCAGGCGCTGGAGATCGCCGACATGCTGGTGCGCTCCGGCGCGATCGACATCGTCGTCATCGACTCGGTCGCCGCCCTCACCCCGAAGGCGGAGATCGAAGGCGAGATGGGCGACAGCCACGTCGGGTTGCAGGCCCGCCTGATGTCGCAGGCGCTGCGCAAGCTCTCCGGCTCCCTGAAGCGTTCGAACACGACCGCGATGTTCATCAACCAGCTGCGCGAGAAGATCGGGGTGATGTTCGGGAGCCCGGAGACCACCCCGGGAGGGCGGGCGCTGAAGTTCTACAGCTCGGTGCGCCTCGACGTCCGCCGGATCGAGACGCTGAAGGACGGCACCGAGGCGGTCGGCAACCGCGTGCGGGTCAAGGTCGTGAAGAACAAGGTCGCGCCACCGTTCCGTCAGGCCGAGTTCGACATCATCTACGGGGAAGGGATCTCCAAGGAGGGCTCCCTCATCGACGTCGGTGTCGAGGAGTCGATCGTCCGCAAGGCGGGTGCTTGGTACACCTACGACGGCGACCAGCTCGGGCAGGGCAAGGAGAAGGCCCGGCTCTTCCTCCGTGAGCACCCCGATCTCGCCCGGGAGATCGAGAAGAAGGTGAAGGAGAAGCTCGGGATCGACCCCCTCGCCGCCGACGAGGCGCCCCCGGCCGCCCCCCCGGCGCCGGCGGAGGGTGCTGCGGCGCCGGCGTCGCCGTTCGACGACCTCGACGGCGACCAGGAGGTCTGAGGTGTCCGGTGACCCGGGCTTCCGTAGCGCCGAGGCGTGGCTGGCCGAGCGGGGGATCGCCCCCGAGCCCGTCACCACCGAGGCGCCGGCCACCGATCCCGACCGTGAGCCACCCCCCGACGGTTCCGGGCCGGCCGTCGCGGGCAGGCTCACCGGTGCCGAATCCGCGGCTGGTGACGTCCCCGTGGAGACCGGCACGCAGGCCCGGCGGTCCGGGTCCCTGGAGGACGACGTCGCCCAGGCGGTGGCGTTCGTGCGTCGTTCGGCGGGCGCGACCCCACAGGCCGAGGGCCGGCTGCGCGCGAAGCTCGCCGAGCGGGGGTACGGACCGCAGGTGGTGGACCTGGCGTTGCAGCGGGCGCGGCGGGAACGCCTCGTCGACGACCCGGCCCTGGCGGCGGCGCTCGCCGACGAACGCGCCCGCCGCGGTCACGCACCGGCACGGATCGGGCGTGACCTCCTCGCCCGCGGCTTCGACGCCGACGTCGTCGACGCCGTGTTGGCCCCGCTGCGTGCCCAGGACCCCCACGCCGCGGCGTTCGCCGTGGCGGTGGAGAAGGCCAGCCGGCTGACCGGGGTGCCCGCGGAGACGGCGTACCGGCGGGTGGCCGCGTACGTGCACCGTCGCGGCCACGGTGAGGCGCTGGCCCGCACCGTGGCACGCGAAGCGGTGTTCGCCACGCGTGAAGACGAGGCCGCCGCCACCCGGTGACACGCCGCCGATCGCCGCGGAGAGATCGGCGCCGCGGGTGCCGGCGACGGCCCGCACCGTCCTCGAGGCGCTAGGCTCCCGGTAGTCGCACGACGGAGGCGTCCTTGTCCCTGCTCCAGGCGTGGTTGCTTGTCGGTGTCCCCGGGCTCGTCGTCGTCGCGGGGCTGTTCGTGGGGCGGAGCCGGACCCGCGCGCTGATCGGGTACGCGGTGCTGCTGCTGCTGATCGCGTTCTTCGTCACCATCCCCGGGGGTGGGTACTCGGCCGCGCTCGTCGGGCTCGTCGGGGTCGTGTTCGTCGCCACCGGTCGAGGCACCCGCCTCGATGAACGCTACGCCGAGCATCACGAGGAACGTCGCCGGTACACCACCGCCGCCGCCGAGGACTCCGCCTGACCATCGTCCGGTGACGGTGACGTGACCGCGGGCGCCCCCGTACGCTGCGCGCCAGCTTCGAGACACCCACCGATGGAGTCCGTCGTGCCCCGGCGCTATTTCCTGCGCACCTTCGGGTGCCAGATGAACGAGCACGACTCCGGCCGTGCCGCCGGGGTGCTCGAGACGCTCGGCTACCGACGGGCCGAGAGCGAGGACGACGCCGACCTGGTCCTGCTCAACACCTGCGCGGTGCGGGAGAACGCCGACAACCGGCTCTACGGCACCCTCGGTCACCTCAAGTCGCTGAAGGACCGGCGTCAGGACGCCGGTGAGGACCTGACCGTCGTCGTCGGCGGGTGCCTGGCGCAGAAGGACGGTGCCGTCGTCGCCGAACGCGCCCCGTGGGTCGACGTCGTCTACGGCACCCACAACCTGCCCTCGCTGCCGCGCCTGCTGGAGCAGGCCGACTCCGCGGCGGTCCCGGTCGTCGAGCTCATCGAACAGCTCGAGTCGTTCCCGTCGGCGCTCCCGGCCAAGCGCGAGGTCCGTCACCACGCCTGGGTGTCGATCTCCGTCGGGTGCAACAACAGCTGCACGTTCTGCATCGTCCCCAGCCTGCGTGGTCCGGAGCGTTCCCGACGGATCGGGGAGATCGTCGGCGAGGTGCAGGCCCTCGTCGCCGACGGCGTGGTCGAGGTCACCCTCCTCGGACAGAACGTGAACTCCTACGGCCGTGACCTCGCCGGGGCGAGTCAGTTCGCGGCCCTGCTGCGTGAGCTCGGCGACGTCGAGGGGCTCGAGCGGATCCGGTTCACCTCCCCGCACCCCAGGGACTTC